>JANORH010000398.1:0-11481 GCA_031415215.1 Alphaproteobacteria bacterium
GTGGCGCCCGCGACTATCTTGAAGCCACGGGCTCTGTTGGGCTGGCCTTCGGGATCGCGCTGTTACTGGTGTTCCTGGTGCTGGCGGCGCAGTTCGAGAGCTGGATCCACCCGGCGGTGATCATGCTGACCGTGCCGATTGCGGTGCTGGGCGGGCTGTTTGGCTTGCTGATGTTCGGATCGTCGATCAACACCTATAGCCAGATCGGCCTGATCATTCTGGTGGGCATCGCGGCCAAGAACGGCATTCTGATCGTGGAGTTTGCCAACCAGCTCCGGGATGATGGCCTGTCGATCCGCGAGGCGGTGATCGAGAGCGCTTCGCTGCGCCTGCGCCCGATCATCATGACCTCGATCGCGGCGGCAGCAGGGGCCTTGCCGCTGATCCTGGAAGGCGGCGCTGGGGGTGAGGCCCGCAAGACCATTGGCGTGACGATCTTCTTCGGCGCGATCTTTGCGACGCTGGTGACGTTGTTCGTGGTGCCGGTGTTCTACAACCTGCTGGCGCGGTTCACGAAATCGCCGTTGGCCACGGCGCGCCGCATCGAGGCGTTTGAGGACGTCGAACGCGCGCGAGTCGCCAACGCGGCAGAATAGGTCAAATAGTCTGAGGTCGGCTACTGGCCCGCATACCGGGCTCGGCGCCAGGGAACCCTTGTGCCGGGGGGATTCAGGTTCCCTGGGTCCGGCCGGTGGCGGGGGGCACCACCCTTCGGATAGGGTGCCGAACAAGTTAGATGGCCCTTGGCGGCAACCGCACTCTTGCCCGACGCAAGATGCCCGTCAAGGTTGATCTTGAGGTCGGTCGCCCTTTGAGCGAAGGCCGCTCAGGGTTTGTGGCCCGTCTCGACCATCAGCCACGCGATCAGGTCGACACGATCCTTGGCGTCGCTCAGCCCAGCAAAGGACATCTTGGTGCCTGGAAGGAAGGTCTGCGGCTTTTCCAGCCACTGATTCAGTTTGTCCGCGTCCCAAACCCAGCCTGCGGCCTTGAGGGCGTCTGAATACTTGAAGTCCGGGTTACTGGCCGACGCCTTTCCGAACACGCCGTGCAGGTTGGGACCGGTCATATTGGCTCCGCCCGCCGTTATTGTGTGGCAGGACTGGCAAAGCGCAAATTTGGCCTGGCCGTTGGCCACATCGGCGGTGTTGTAGGGAGCCGGGAATGAAGCGAGCAACGCCTGTTTCTCGGCATCTGTGGGCGCGGGTGCTGCCGCAACCGGCGCGGCCTTTTCTGATTTCCCGCAAGCCGCCGTCAACAGGGTCAAGGTGGCGATAGCGACAATCGAACCGGTACGCATGGAAGTCTCCGAGGGATTTCCGCGCAAGCTAGCGTGGCGGCGCGCCGATGCAAGTCCGGCTATCGCTTCATGCGTTTTTCACGGTTCACCGCCTCATCAAGAGCCTGGAGAAAGCGCGAACGGTCCGCGACGGCGAAGGGTTTTGGACCGCCGGTGATCTCGCCGGTGGAACGGATGTGTTCCATGATCGAGCGCTGGGCCAGGGCCGAACCAATCGAATCGGCCGAAAATGGGCGTCCGTTCGGCGCAATCGCCGCCCCACCGGCCTTCAGCACCCGATCGGCCAGCGGAATGTCGTTAGTCACCACGATATCGCCCGGCTGGACCTGCTCGGCGATCCAGTCATCGGCCACGTCGGGACCGGCGTCGACGATCTGGCGGGCGATCATCGGCGAGGCAGGGATCTGGATGAAACTGTTGGAGACCACGACCGTCTTCAGGCCATATCGGGCGGCGACCTTGTAGGTCTCGTCCTTCACGGGACAGGCGTCGGCGTCGATAAAGATCTGCATTGGCCCGCGATCTACAACATATCTACGCGCGGCTCATCCTGTTTGCGCGGAACGTGCCGCACGCGAACGCGACATAGCCCCCTTGGCACCACGCTCGCTTCGCCGCATAAGCGGCGAGCCGAAATTGCCGGATTAGCTCAGTTGGTAGAGCAGCGGTTTTGTAAACCGAAGGTCGGGGGTTCGAGTCCCTCATCCGGCACCACACTCCATACCCGATAGCCTGAAGGATCGGCGACCGGCACCATGATTGCGGTGTACCGGGGGCAAGTCGAATGTGTGCGTCAAGACGGGACACCAGCACATCCGACGGTCGTGTCTGTCCGGGGGGGCAGGCTGGGCCCACGACGTCCCTCAAGGGCGTTGGTTGCAGGCGACCTGGTTGGCGGTGCGTAGGATCAGTATGCCAAAGGCCAGGTCGCTTGCGACGTTCTAATCGACCTTGCTGCGCCGGGCGGCGCGCTGCTGGACCAGATAGGCCGCGACAACTCCGGTGGCGACCAGGCCGATCAGGATCGTCGACACCGCATTGATCTTGGGATCCACGCCCAGCCGCACCTGGCTATACAGCCGCATCGGCAGGGTGGTGGCACCGGGGCCAGACGTGAAGCTGGCGATCACCAGGTCATCCAATGACAGCGTAAAGGCCAGCATCCAGGCTGCGGCGACCGCAGGCGCAATCACCGGCAGGGTCACCAGCGCAAAGGCCTTCCACGGCGGGCAGCCTAGATCCTTGGCGGCCTCCTCCAGGCTGCGATCAAAACTGCGCAGGCGGGCCTGGATAACCACGGTGGCGTAGGCCAGCGTAAGTGTTGTGTGGCTCAGCGTCACCGTCCAGAAGCCGCGCGGTAGTCCCGCAGAGACAAACAGCAACAACAACGACAGGCCCAGGATCACCTCGGGCATGACCAGCGTGGCGTAGAGGCCCCCGGCGAACAGGGTCCGACCCGGGAAACCGCCGCGTACCAGGGCCACAGCGGCCAATGTACCGAGGACAGTCGCCAGGGTGGCCGAAATCACGCCGACCCGCAGGGTGACCCAGGCCGCGTCCAGCATCTGGGCGTCCTGGAACAGCGCGACGTACCACCGCGTCGAGAAGCCGCCCCAGACCGTCACCAGACGGCTGGCGTTGAACGAATAGACCACGAGGATCACAATCGGCGCGTAGAGAAACGCCAGCCCGAAGATGATCGAGGCGATGTTGAAGGTGGATGGACCTTTTCTCAACGCAGCACCTTGGCCTGCTGGCGCTCGAGCACCAGGAGCGGGATCACCAGCGTGGCCAGCAGCACGATGGCCACAGCCGAGGCTGCGGGCCAATCGCGATTGGCGAAGAACTCGGTCCAGATCACCCGGCCCAGCATCAAGGTCTCCGAGCCCCCCAGCAGGTCCGGGATCACAAATTCGCCGGCCATGGGAATGAAGCAGAGCAGGGCACCCGCTGCGGCGCCGGGCAGGGAGAGCGGGAAGGTGATCCGCCAGAAGGCCGACATCGGCGTGGCACCCAGATCCTGCGCCGCCTCGATCAACCGGTCATCCTGACGCTCCAGGACGGCATAGAGTGGCAGCACCATGAAGGGCAGGTAAGCATACACCAGGCCCAGCAGCACGGCGGTCTCGGTGTTGAGGATGTCGACGGCAGGCAGACCCAGAGCGTGTAGCGCCGTGTTGAGCACACCGGCGGGTTTCAGGATTGCGATCCAGGCGTAGATGCGGATCAGGAAGCTGGTCCAGAACGGCAGGATCACCGCCATCACCAGCGCCAGACGCAGCGAGGTCGGGCAGCGGCTGATGCCGTAGGCGATGGGATAGCCGATCAAGAGCAAGATCGCCGTCCCGATCCCGGCGAGGCGCAGGCTGGAGAGATATGCGGCGATATAGAGCCCATCCTTTGTCAGCCGCGTATAGGTTTCCCCGTCAAGATCGCTGAGGGAGGCGCGCAGGCCTGCCAATCCCTGGCTCCAGTCAATGCGTGGCGTATAGGGCGGCATGGCCAGGGCAGCGTCGGATAACGACAGCTTGGCCACCAGCATGAACGGAAACGCAAAGAACACCGTCAGCCACAGCAGGGGCAGAAGCGCCGCCAGGCCTGAGCCGCCGCGCCTCATTTCGTCAGCATCACGGCGCTGGATGGCGCGAACGTGAGCCAGACCGGATCGTCGCACCCAAGCGGCTGATCGTCGGTGCGGCTGGCGTTGGCCCGGGCCGCGCGAACGGTGCGCCCAGGGGCTATCTCGACCAGATAGGTCGTCCAGTCCCCCAGATATCCATAGTCGAGCAGTCGTCCGGCCAACTGGTTGCCGCCGGGCGGCGGAGGTTGCGAATGGACGGCGATCTTTTCCGGACGGATAGCCAGCCAGCCCGTATTGCCCGGTCTCGCGATACCGTCCGCCTCGAAGACACCCTCGGTTGCGTGGAGGCGGACACGTCCGTTGCTGGCCGTCTCCATGCGACCTTCGAACAGGTTCACGTCGCCGATGAAACCCGCAACATAGCGGTCCACCGGCGTCTCATAGACATCTGAGGGGCGGCCGATCTGGACAATTTCACCGTCGCGCATCACAGCGATCCGGTCGGCCAGCACCATGGCCTCGTCCTGATCGTGGGTGACGATCATGAAGGTCAATCCCAGGTCCTGCTGGAGGGCCATCAGTTCAAACTGGGTTTCATCGCGCAGTTTCTTGTCGAGTGCCGCCATCGGCTCATCCAGCAGCAGGATCCGCGGACGTGGCGCGATGGCGCGGGCCAGGGCGACCCTTTGCTGCTGGCCGCCCGACAGCTGGTCCGGACGTCGACGGCCCAAGCCCTCCAGCTTGACCAGCGCCAGCATCTCCTCGATCCGGGCCGCGACCTCGGCCTTGGGCACACCTTGCCGACGCAAGCCGAAGCCGATGTTCTGGGCGACGTTCAGGTGCGGGAACAGTGCATAGGACTGAAACATCATATGCACTGGCCGCCGATGCGGGGGTTCGGCGGACAGGTCCTGGTCGCCCAGCACGATGCGACCCGCGTCCGGCGTCTCGAAACCGGCCAACATCCGCATCAAGGTGGTCTTGCCGCACCCGGAGGGGCCCAGCAGGGCGAAGAACTCCCTTTCATAGATCGCCAGGTCGACGTGCTTCACGGCCACGGTGTCGCCAAACGTTTTGCTGACGCCCTCGAACCGAACCAGCGGGCGCGCTGTCGGGTCTTCCCAAGGTGCAAAGCTGGAGCGGATACCGCCGATCTGGGGCCGGGCGTTCAACGCCCCGTCAGGACCTTCGTCCACTGGCGGTTGACGTCACGAAGCAGGGTTTGCTCCTTTGTGTTTGTCACAAACAGGCGCTTTGAAAGCTCGGGCGTTGGATAGACATTGGGATCCGTCCGGATCGCCGCGTCCAACAGTGGCGTCGCTGCGGCATTGGCGTTGGCGTACTGGGTGAAATTCGACGCTCTGGCGATGATCTCGGGACGCAACATGAAGGCGATGAACTTGTGCGCGGCCGTGGCGTTCGGAGCGTCCTTGGGAATGGCGAATACGTCGAACCAGACCTGGCTGCCTTCCTTGGGGATCGCATAGGCAATCTTGACGCCGTTCTTGGCCTCGGTCGCGCGGACCTTGGCCTGCAGGATGTCGCCGGAGTAACCGACAGCCACGCAGATATCGCCGTTGGCCAGGGCGTCGATGTACTCTGACGAGTGGAATTTGCGTACGTAGGGTCGCGCCTTCATCAGCAGGGCCGTCGCTGCATCGTAATCGGCGATCTCCCTGGAATTGGAGTCCTTGCCCAGGTAGTTGAGCGTGACCGCGTACATGTCCTCCGACGCGTCCAGGAAATAGACGCCGCAGTCTTTCAGTTTGGCCAGATTGGTGGGATTGAAAACGACCGCCCAGCTGTCGATCTTGACGCCAGGCAGGTGTTTGGCGACAACCGCCTCATTGTAGCCGATGCCGATGGTGCCTTGCATATAGGGCACGGCGTAGGCCCCGCCGGGGTCAAAGGCCGCCATATGGGCGACGGTGTCTGGCGACAGCTTGTCCAGCCCGGGGAGTTTCGACTTGTCCAACGCCTGGATCGCGCCGGCAGTGATGTAGCGGGGCAGGTTGTGGTTCGATGGAACTACCAGATCGTAGCCGGTGCCGCCCTGCAGCACCTTGGTCTCAAGCACCTCGTTGGAATCGAAGGTATCATAGGTGACCTTGATCCCCGTTTCCTTGGTGAAGTCCTTCAGCAGTGCGGGGTCGATGTAGTCTGACCAGTTGTAGATACGCAGCGTGCCGCCGATAACGGCCTGCGTTTTTTCTGCCGGCTTCTGGTTGCAAGCCGATACGATAAGGGCTGCCGCCAGCCCCAGGGTCCTGACCCATCCGTTCATTCCATCGATCCCCAGGTTTCAGACGTCGTTATAGGTGTCTGTATCCCAAGGTTAAGCGCGAAATTCAGTAGAGTTGACCACGGCGACTGGGATACTGGTGGCTGGCAAACGTTCGCCCATGAGGGCGACAGGGGAACAGTTTCGATGATCAAGACGACAACGATGGTAGCGGCGTTGACGCTCGCCGCCAGTGCAACGATTGCGCAAACGCCTGCGGCACCCAGTGTGGTGCGCGGCACGGTGACGGCGATGGACGCCGGTTCGATCACGGTGAAGGGCGAAAAGGGCGGCATCCAGAAGGTCGGCTTGACCCCCACCTGGAGCGTGGCGGTCATGAAGCCGGTGGCCATCGACGCCATCAAGCCCGGCAGTTTCATCGGCACGGCAGAAATGCCCGGGAAGAACGGCGTCGGCAAATCGCTGGAAGTCCACGTCTTCCCGCCCGGCGTGAAGATGGGCGAGGGCCACTATGGCTGGGACCTGAAAAAGGGTTCCATGATGACCAACGGCACCGTCGGCACCGTCGTTGCCGGCAAGAAGGGCAGCCGCCAGCTTGAGGTGTCCTATTCCTACGGCAAGCGCATGATCAACGTGCCGGCCAATGTGCCGATCGTCCAGATCGGCGGCGGAACCCGAGCCATGGTGAAGCCCGGGGTGCCGGTGTTCATGGTCGTACAAAAGACCGCTGCCGGCCAACTTATGGCGGGTTCGGTATCGGTCGGTGAAAACGGCGCCAAGCCGGCGATGTAGGTCTGGTTCAGCCCGGCGCCGCTGGCTTCACTTGGCTGGCGGCACCGCAGCGCCCGACAGCATGGCCACGACCGAATTGGTCTTGGAAATGTATTTCACGCCCTTTACCCGACCGTCCGTGAATTTGGACCAGTCGCCGTTGACCTCGACCAAGGTGAGTGTGGTGGCACCGGGCGTTGTCGGCTTCTGGGCCACAACATCCACCTCATAGATGCCGTCGGGTGCCTTGCCTGCATAGACCCGGGGCAGGAACCCGGCTTGCGTCCAGCCGGCTCCGGCGGTCATTCCGCTGGCCTTGAGTATGACGCCGCCGCCCGGTCCGGAAGCGATGGTTCCTGACTGGATGGATTCGAGCTTTTCCTGGCCGGCGTAGAGCGGGGCCTCACGACCGAAGAATTTCTCCGGGGCTGGCGCGGCTTGCTCGGCCGGCTTTTCCCCACAGGCCGTCAGCGACAGGCAGGCCAACACACCGGCCACCAGAACAGTCTTACGCAGCATGCGCATTCTCCCGTTTGACGACGGCTGTTCTGGAAGAGACTCAGGGGCTGCCGTCTTCGCCCCGATAATTGAGGTTTGCGCCGAAAGCGGCGTTTGGCGAGCCTTTCTTGCACGGCGGACTTTGGCGAAAACCGTGTGCGGCCTATAAGCCCGGCTTTCCGCGCAAACTGTTACGGCTCATGTCCCGCATCCTGATCACCTCGGCATTACCTTATATCAATGGGATCAAGCACTTGGGGACCCTGGCAGGTTCGATGTTACCGGCGGACGTCTATGCCCGGTTCCAGCGTTCGAGGGGCCTGGAGACTCTCTACATCTGCGCCACCGACGAACATGGCACGCCCACCGAGCTGGCAGCAGCCGAGGCCGGCCTCGATCCTGCGGCGTTCTGCGCGCAGGCCCACGCCGTGCAGGACCGACTTGGCCGCGCGTTTGGCCTGTCATGGGATCACTTCGGGCGATCATCGTCGCCACAGAATCACCGCCTGACGCAAGCGTTCGCCCAACAGCTCTGGGAGGCCGGGTTCCTTGAGGAACGCGTGACCCAGCAGGTCTATTCCAGCGCCGACAAACGCTTCCTGCCCGACCGCTATGTGATCGGCACCTGCCCGCACTGTGGCTATGATGCGGCGCGCGGCGACCAGTGCGAGAACTGTACCCGGGTGCTGGACCCGGCCGACCTGTTGCATCCTCGCTCGGCGGTATCCGGCTCGACGGAAATCGAGATCCGGCCCTCCAAGCACCTGTTCCTGCGCCAGAGCCAGTTTTCAGAGCGGCTGCGTGGCTGGATCGAGGGCAAGAAGAGGGACTGGCCGCTGCTGGTCACCTCCATCGCGCTGAAGTGGCTGGACGAGGGGTTGCAGGACCGGGGCATCACACGGGACCTGGAGTGGGGCGTGCCGGTCAATGCCGCCGACTGGGGGCCGAACCCCGACGGCGCGACGCCGGACCTGGAGGGTCTGGCCGGCAAGGTGTTTTACGTCTGGTTCGACGCCCCCATCGAATACATCGCCGCCACCGCCGAATGGGCGGATTTCAAGGCCGGAGGCAAGGCACCTGACGCAGACTGGGAACGCTGGTGGCGTGCGCCCGCAGCCGACGACGTCAGCTACGTCCAGTTCATGGGCAAGGACAATGTGCCGTTCCACACGGTGGGCTTTCCCTGCACCTTGATGGGCGTAAACGGCGGGCTTAACGCGCCCTGGAAGCTGGTCGACGAGCTCAAGGGGTTCAACTGGCTGGACTATTACGGCGGTCGGTTCTCGACGTCGCAGAACCGCGGCGTGTTCATGGACCAGGCGCTGGAGCTGCTGCCACCCGACTACTGGCGGTGGTGGATCGTGGCCAATGCGCCAGAGACCTCGGATGCTACGTTTGTATGGGAACAGTTCCAGGCGCAGGTGAACGCCGATCTGGCGGACGTGCTGGGCAATTTCGTCAACCGCATCCTGAAATTCACTGAGACGCGGTTTGAGGGCGTGGTCCCGGCGGGTGGTGTGGACGGACCGCTGGAGCTCAAGCTGCAGGCCGACGCCCTGGCGAAGCTTCAGGAGCTTACCGAGCATCTGGAGGCCCGCGAGTTCCGCAAGTCCTCAACCGCGCTTCGCCAGCTGTGGGTGCTGGGCAACCAGTATCTGACGGAGGCCGCGCCCTGGACCGCGCTCAAAACCGACCCGGAGCGGGCCGGCGTCGCGGTGCGCACGGGACTCAATCTGGTGGCGCTGTTCGCCAAGGTGGCCGAGCCGTTCATCCCCTTCACCGCTGCAGTGATCGCGGAGTCGGTCGGAGAGAGCGTTCCAGGCGCGTGGCCTGATCTCGGCGGGGCGTCGGTGCTGAATATCCTGAAGCCGGGACAGGCGGTCAAAGCGCCGGACGTACTCTTCAAGAAGATCGAGGACACCCAGGTTGCCGAATGGCGCGAGCGGTTCGGCGGGCCGGAGACGGCTCAGCTTATGGCAGTGCCGGCTTTACAGGCTTGATATCCAGGAAATCGGGCACCACGGCGTTGTAGATCGGTGTGTAACCAAGGTCTTCGACCACCTGCTGGTGACCTTGCCACATCATGTGCAGGGCCACGTAGAGCACGATGACCAGACCGATGTAGCCGATCCAGCGGTAGCGATGCAGCAACTGCGCGATCCAGGTGGCTGCCACGCCCATCAGGGCGATGGACATCAGCAGGCCGAACACCAGGATGCCGGGGTGCTCGCGCGCCGCACCAGCCACCGCCAGCACATTGTCCAGAGACATGGATATGTCGGCGATCAGGATCTGGGTGAAGGCGGCGCGGAATGACTTGGCCGGTTTTACCATCGGCTCGGTGGTCGGATCGTCATCCATAGCCGCGCCGGCAGCGACCTCGTCGGCCACAGCCTGTTCGCGCAGTTCCTTCCACATCCGCCAGCACACCCACAAGAGCAGGATGCCGCCGGCCAGCAACAGTCCGATCACCGCCAGAAGCTGGGTGGTGATCAACGCGAAGCCAATGCGGATGATCACTGCAGCAGCCAGGCCCCACAGGATCGCTTTCTTGCGCTGTTCGGCTGGCAGCCCGCCGGCCGCCAGTCCGACGGCGACGGCATTGTCGCCAGCCAGCACGAGATCGATCATCAGCACCTGCAAAAGGGCCGAAAGGGCGGACGGGGTCAGGAGATCTGCAAACATCGCCGTTTCAATGCGTCAGGGCGCGCAAGGCTGCAACGGGTGAAGCGATGATTACGGGTCGATTTGAGCCAGGCGAACGGAAAATATCTAAACGCTTACGGAACTTGCCTGGGCCGCGAGGCCTCATAGAGCGAGATAGCCGCCGCCGCCGAGACGTTCAGGCTTTCAAAACCTCCGGGCATGGAGATTTTTGCCAACTCGTCGCAGTGTTCGGTGACCAGACGGCGGATTCCATCGCCTTCAGAGCCCAGGACCAGCACCGTCGCCGAACCGTCCAATACCTCGTGGAGCCCGCGATCAGCGTCGCCATCCAGCCCTACGGCGCGCCATCCGCCTTTGAAGAGTTCCTCTAGCGCACGTGACAGATTGACCACGCGGGCGACCCGGACCTGATCGACGGCACCGGCGGCCGCCTTGGCCAAGGCACCGGACAGCTTGGGGGCGTTGCGGTCCTGCAGCACAATGCCAGTTACGCCAAAAGCAGCGGCGGAGCGGAGGATCGCGCCGACATTCTGCGGGTCGGTGACCTGATCGAGCATCAGAATCACCGCACCGGGCCGGGCTTCAAAGTCTCCGAGGTCGACATCTTCCAGCGGGGCAGGGCGGAGCGCCACCCCTTGATGCACGGCGGCCTGGGGCAGCTTCTGGCCCACCGCATGATTGTCGACGGTTTCCAGGGCCGCGATCTGGCCGAACTTGGCCTGGATTTGTTTCGTACGCTCCGGCGTGGCCAGCAGGTGCAACGGCTCGCCACGGCGCGGGTTCGCCAGCGCGGCTTCAACCGCATGCCAGCCCCAGATCCAGTCGTCCGACGTTGCCAGGGCACGTCCGCCAGGCCGACCCTGAGGTCTGAATTTCCGCCCTTTCCGGGCGTCGTTGCGTTCGGAGTTCGAGGCCACTATAAGACGCGCTCCGATTTGGGACCCCCTGAACGGGCCACTGCATTTGGGTATTGGAACGGGTCGCTTTACGCCCCTCTGATCCCCGGGCGGAAGCCTTTTCTGAAGGACCCAGATAGGGTTCGTACGCGCTGGGGGAATGTCCCGAGTGGCAAAGGGGGGGGACTGTAAATCCCCTGCGTAAAGCTTCGTAGGTTCGAGTCCTACTTCCCCCACCACGCGTACGGGCCAGAACCGAGGAGACAAGGGCGGGTATAGCACAGTGGTAGTGCAGCAGCCTTCCAAGCTGAATATGCGGGTTCGATTCCCGCTACCCGCTCCAACATTTTTCACCGCGTGATCGCACAACGCCCGCAGGATCCAGATGGCCAAAGAGAAATTTGAACGTAACAAGCCGCACTGCAACATTGGAACGATTGGTCACGTTGACCATGGCAAGACGACGTTGACGGCGGCGATCACGATGGTGCTGGCGAAGGCTGGTGGCGCGAAGGCGATGGCGTAT
>JANORH010000399.1:0-18017 GCA_031415215.1 Alphaproteobacteria bacterium
CCGAACTGGGCGCGCGCCGCGTGCAGCTGGTGACCACAGAACGCACCAATGCCGATCACGTCCGGCTGGAACGCCTGCGCGCTATCGCCGTGGAAGCGGCCGAACAGACCGGCCGTCTGGACGTGCCCGAGATTGCCGAACCGACAAAACTCGACCGCCTGCTGGCCGACTGGGACCCCACGCGCCGCCTGCTGTTCTGCGACGAGGCGGGCGATGCGCCGACCGTGCTGGAGGCCGTCACCACCCCCGGCCCCTGGGCGATCCTGATCGGCCCCGAAGGCGGCTTCTCCGCCGCCGAGCGCGACCACTTCCGCGCGCTCCCCTACACCACTCCCGCCACCCTCGGGCCCCGCATCCTGCGCGCCGACACCGCCGCCATCAGCGCCCTGACGCTATGGCAGGCGGCGGTCGGGGATTGGCGGTAGGGGTGCCCTGATTTCGGTTGATTTCTCGATTTCGGTGACGCCATATCAATTGCCGAAATACAGAAACGCGGCACCACAACTGTACTCCGAATACACAGCTACTTGTGACAAACGCCGGAAACACCGCACTGGCAAACCCCGGCTAAATCGGCTTCTCCAGCATCTCGAAGAACAGGTCGTCGCGCATCGGCGTCCCGAAACGCGGATCGCCATACGGAAAGGCCCCCGTCTCACCTGTCAGGATATAGCCCCGCCGCTGATACCAGGCGATCAGCTCAGTGCGCTGATGGATCACCGACATGCGGATCCGGTGCGCGCCGTGGGCGCGGGCGTAGTCCTCTGCGGCTGCCAGCAGGATCCGTCCCATTCCGCCGTCCTGCCGATCCGGGTTGACGGTGAGCATCGCCAGATACCAGACGCCGGTGTCCGACGCGTCGAGACGTACATGGCCGACATAGTCGCCGCCTTCGTCGCGGGCCAGCAGCAGGACGGCACCGGGTTGAGCCAGATCGTCGCGCAGCAGGGCCTCATCGATCCGCTGGGCGCCGACCAGCGTCTCGACCTTCCAGTCGGCCTGGTCCGAGGCCTCGCGATAGGCGCGATTGGTCAGGGCAACGACCGCTGGATAGTCGACCTCAGTCGCCGGTGAAAGCTGGATCAAGCCGGGGCCTTGGCGCCCGGCAGGACATAGTCCTTCATCCGTTCGCGGATCAGCTTCTTGTCGATCTTGCCGGTGGCGCCCAGCGGGATGTCGTCGACGAACACCACGTCATCGGGTGTCCACCACTTGGCGATCTTGCCTTCGAGGAACGCCAGAAACTCGTCCTTGGTGGCCTCGGTCCCGGGGTTCAGCTTGACCAGCAGCAACGGACGCTCGTCCCACTTGGGATGATAGACCCCGATCACGGCAGCGATGGCGGCCTTGGGGTGACCCACAGCGATGTTCTCGATCTCGATGGTGGAGAGCCATTCGCCGCCCGACTTGATCACGTCCTTGGCGCGGTCGGTGATCTGCATGTAGCCGTAGCCGTCGATGGTGGCGACGTCGCCGGTGTCGAAGAAGCCCTCGGAATCGAGGATGTCCCCGCCATCGCCCGCGAAGTACTGACCGACCACAAAGGGACCTTTGACCTTGAGCTTGCCGTAGGTGGTGCCATCGTGAGGCAGGCGCTGGCCCGCATCGTCTTCCAGCTTCAGGTCGATGCCGATCGGCGGGCGGCCCTGTTTCAGAGTGAACCGCAGCTGCGCCTCATCATCCATGGCCGCGATGGCGGCATTCGGATTGGCCAGGGTTCCCAGCGGCGAGGTTTCCGTCATCCCCCAGGCGTGGGTGACCGAGACGCCATACTCGTCACGGAAGCCGCGCACGATGGCCTCCGGCACCGCTGAGCCGCCGATCACCACCCGCTTCAAGGTCGTCAGCTTGCCGCCCGTTTCGCGCAGGTGGGTCAGCAACATCTGCCAGACGGTCGGCACGGCGGCCGAGAAGGTGACGGCCTCACTCTCCAGCAACTCGTGCACCGAGGCCCCGTCCAGCTTCGAGCCCGGCATCACCAGCTTGGCCCCCACCGCCGGGCATGAGAACGCCAGTCCCCAGGCGTTGGCATGGAACATCGGCACCACTGGCAGCACGGTGTCGGTGGCCGACAGCCCCATCACATCGCGGCTCATCGTCACCAGCGTGTGGATGAAGTTGGAGCGGTGCGAATAGAGCACGCCCTTGGGATTGCCCGTCGTGCCGGAAGTGTAGCAAAGGCCCGACGGCAGGGTTTCCGGAAAGCCGCCCCAGAGGCAGTGTGACGAATGCTGATCGACCAGGGTCTCGAAGCAGAGCGCGCCGGGCAGGTCGACGCCCTTCATCCCGGCTTCGTCGGTCATGACGACGATATGCTTCACGGTCGGCATCTGGGCACGAAGTTGAGCGACGATGGGCACGAACGTCAGGTCCGTGAACAGCACCTGATCCTCGGCGTGGTTGACGATGTAGACCAGCTGTTCCGCAAACAGCCGCGGGTTCAACGTGTGGCAGACCGCCCCGATCCCCATGATGCCGTACCAGGCTTCGATGTGGCGGCCGGTGTTCCAGGCCAGGGTCGCGACCCGGTCGCCGACCTGCACGCCCATACCCTTCAGCGCGTTGGACAGGCGTTTTGCGCGCTCATGGATCTGACGATAGTTGGTCCGGACAATCGGCCCCTCGATCGAGCGGCTGACGATCTCGCGGTCGGGATGCCAGCTGTTGGCGTGGTCAAGGATCTTGTCGACCGTCAGCGGCCAATCCTGCATCAGACCCAGCATAGGAAAACGTCTCCGAGATCGTGGTTTGGTGTTCGGCCGCCACGATTAGTCAGCGACGGCGGATTGCGCAACGCAGCGCTTAAGCGTTGGCGGTGATCCAGGCCATCGCGGCGGCGTCCACGGTCGCCGTGGAGTCCACCCTGGGCCAGCTCATGGTGCCGGCACCCCTGGCCAGCTGCTGGCGCAGGATATCGACTGTGACGTCCGAGGCATCGCCCGTCCGCCCGGCGATCCGCGCTTCCAACACCTCAGCCGGGGCGTCCAGCCAGACCGCGCGGAACGGGACACCGACCTCGTGGGCCAAGGCCTCTGCGCGGGCTCGCAGCTCCGGATCGATGAAACTGGCGTCCAGCACCACTGCGCGGCCGGCCTTCAGCAACGCGCGCGCGTTCGCAAACACTGCGTCGTAGGTCGCGGTATAGGCGGCGGGCGCATAGGTCACGGCGTCCGCTATCTGTGTAGGTGGCACATTCAACAGCCTCTTGCGGACCTCGTCTGTCCGCAGGATCACCGCGCCAGGCGACGCGCCCAGAGACGGGGCAATAGTCCGCGAGAAGCTGGACTTGCCGGACCCCGAAAAGCCCCCCACCGCCGCCAGCACCGGCGCAACTGGCGACAGGTGTTCGATGGCGGCCTCGACATAGGCTCGCGCCGTCGCCGGATCACCGCTATGGGCGCTGACGTGGGCACGGACCCCCGCACGAACTGACAGCATCAATGGCATTGCAGCCAGACCGACCCAGATCTCGGCGGGGAAACAGCGCCCCGCTTCGTCCAGCCAGGCAGACAACGCCCGGACAGCCGCATCGTTTCGTCCGAGGAACGCCAGATCCATCAGCAGGAAGGCCAGGTCATACTGAACGTCCAGATCCGACAGGATGTCGCTGAACTCGATGCAGTCGAACAGCACCGTCCGCCCGTCCTCGATCAGAATGTTGCCCAGATGCAGGTCGCCGTGGCAGCGTCGCGCAAACCCTGTCGCGCTGCGGTGCGCAAGTAGCGGCGCTTGCCGCTCCAGTTCAGCCTCGGTCAGATCAATCATCAGTTCGACCCGCGCCTGATCCAGGCCAACACAGGTCTCGCGAAGCAGCTTTGCGTTGGAGCCGACGGTGAAACTCAGTGCCGTCAGGCCACCGGCCGGTCGTAGGGGGGCGTCGCGATGAAACATGGCGATAGTCCGGCCCAGCGTTTCGGCCAGGTCGCCGGTCACCCGCTCGGGGCAGGCCGACAGGACGGCGGTCTCGTCAAACCGTCGCATTTCCAGAATGTGATCGACGGTCTTGCCGCCGCCATCGATGGCCAGCGAACCGTCCGGCTCCCGCGTAATCCGTCGGACTGCGCGATAGATGTCGGGCGCTGCGAGCTGATTGAACTCCAGCTCACGCTCCAGCGCCCAGAGCCTGCGCTCCGGCGTCGTGAAGTCCACATAGCCCAGATCGGCGTGTCGCTTGAGTTTCAGCGCACGATCAGCCGTCAGGAAAACGTGCGCGCAAGCCGTGTCGATCGTGCGGTCGCTGAGCGGAGTCAACCAGGCGACGATCTCGGCTTCGAGCGCACGCGTCACGGAAACAGCCGACGCGTGCTCCAGCCACCGGCCGCGCGTTCGAACTGCAGCCGCTCGTGCAGGCGGAACGGGCGATCCCGCCAGAACTCAATCGAATCCGGAGCCAGCCGGAACCCCGACCAGTGCGGAGGGCGGGTCACCTTGCCCAGGCCAAACCGCAAGCCGACCTCGGCGATCCGCTTCTCCAGCGCCAAGCGATCGGGCAGGGGCCGAGACTGTTCCGAGGCCCAGGCTCCAATCTGGGCAGGCCGCGCCCGTGTGGCGAAATAGGCGTCGGCTTCTTCGGCGCTAACCTGCGTCACCGCGCCGCGCAGCCGCACCTGTCGGCGCAACGACTTCCAGTGGAACATCAGCGCCGCGCTGGGATTGCCCGCCAGTTCCCGGCCTTTGGCGCTCTCCAGATTGGTAAAAAACACGAAGCCGCCAGCGTCGAAGCCTTTCAACAAAACCATACGAACGTCTGGCAGTCCTGCCTCGTCCACGGTGGCCAGCGCCATGGCATTGGCGTCATTCGGTTCCTTGGCGCGCGCCTCGGTGAACCATTCGCCGAACAGAGCGAACGGGTCGGTCTCACTGAGCAGCGGTAACGGCTCGGCGGTGGTGACCTGGCGGACGTACTCGTCCTCGGTCGGCGATGCGGGGATGATGGTTTGGTCAGTCACACACACAATATAGCGCAAGGCCTGCCACGGTTGCGAGGCTTAACGCTGCGTTGACAGCCTACAGTTTAGCGTCCCCGCTCATGACTCGGGCCGCATCTGACCTGACCCTGAAAACGGCGCGCGAAGTGCTGGGCGTCAGCTCGGCCTCGACGCCTACGGAGGTGCGCCGCGCCTTTCGCGAAGCCGCCAAGCGCGCCCATCCCGACACCGGCGGCGACGAACAGGCGTTCCGACAGATCGTCGCCGCCTACAATCGGCTGCAGGACCCCCTTGACGAACGACTGGTTCAGGCTCCGACACGACGCCGGCCGGTACCCGTTCCGGAACTGGAAATCTCACCCTTGGTGGCCATGGAAGGCGGCGAGGTTGACCATCGCATGTCGGACGGACGCCTGATCAGGATCGACCTGCCGCCTGGACTGCGACCAGGGGACAAGGTGCGTGCCGGCGGCGCCGAACTCTCCGTCTACATCCGCACCCATGATGGCGTGCTGGTGCGCGGCGATGACATCTGGATGACCGTGAAGGTCAGCCAAGGCATAGCCAAGAAAGGCGGACGGGTGACGTTCGAGACGCCGTTCGGCCGCCGCATCGTCTGGATCGACCGGAAGGCTGCGGAACGTGGGCTGGTCCGGTTGGAAGGCCAAGGTCTGCCCGCCCGTGGCAATCGAGCGAGAGGTCACCTGTTCCTGCGGCTGGCGTCGACCGCAGGTGTCGCCGACAGCGCCGCGCTTGCTCTCTTGCGCCGCTTCGCCGCCGCGTGGGCTGTCTGAATCCGTCGGAGCTTTGGTCCTTGGCGCTGTTCAGCTAGAGAAACCCCGCCATGTCACACAATACCTTCGGCCACCTTTTTCGCGTGACGACCTGGGGCGAGAGCCACGGGCCGGCATTGGGCTGCGTCGTGGACGGGTGTCCTCCGGGAATTCCCCTGACCGAGGCCGATATCCAGCCCTGGCTGGACAAGCGCCGACCGGGGCAGGGCAAGTTCGTCACTCAACGGCAGGAGCCCGACACCGTCCGCATTCTGTCCGGGGTTTTCGAAGATGAGCGCACGGGCGGTCAGGTGACCACCGGCACGCCGATTTCGATGATTATCGACAATGTTGACCAGCGCAGCCGCGACTATTCCGAGATCGCCACTGCATTTCGGCCCGGCCACGCCGACTATGCCTATTTCGCAAAGTATGGCGTGCGCGACTATCGCGGCGGCGGGCGGCAATCGGCGCGGGAGACAGCGGCGCGTGTTGCCGCCGGTGCGATAGCGCGCAAGATCCTGACCGGGGTGACGATCCGGGGTGCTGTCGTCCAGATCGGGCCCCACGCCGTCGATCCTGACCGAGTCAATTTCGCCGTGACAGGAAACAACGAATTCTGGGCGCCGGACCCTGCTATCGTGCCGGTCTGGACCGATCACCTGGAGAGAATCCGCAAGGCGGGCTCCTCGACCGGCGCTATCGTGGCGGTTGAGGCAACGGGTGTTTCCGCTGGCTGGGGCGCGCCGATCTACGGCAAGCTGGACGCGGAACTGGCGGCGGCCCTGATGTCGATCAACGCGGCCAAGGGCGTCGAGATCGGTGCCGGGTTCGCCTCTGCCGCTTTGACCGGCGAGGAAAATGCCGATGAGATGCGGATGGGTAACGACGGCCCGCTGTTCCTGTCCAACAAGGCCGGCGGCGTGCTGGGCGGCATATCAACAGGCGCGCCGGTTACCGCGCGGGTAGCGTTCAAGCCGACGTCCTCGATCCTCAGTCCGCGCAGCACGATCAATGAGGCCGGCGAGGAGATTGAACTGCGCACCAAGGGTCGCCACGACCCGTGCGTAGGCATTCGCGGCGTACCGGTCGTTGAGGCGATGATGGCCTGCGTTCTGGCGGATGCCTGGCTGCGCCACAGAGCCCAGACTGGTGGCCGCACTTTTGTTGCCGGATTGCAACCTGACGTTTGAACGCCAGCAGAGAAACAACCCTGTCGGGCAGTAAGCTCCTGACTCAGCAAGCTTAATCCGGAAGATCGTCGATATGTAATTGACCGTTAAACAAAGCGCACGCTAATCACCTGTGACACATTGGCGATTACGCTCGCCGCCAATACGTCAACCTCAGAAGTGAGTGCCTAAGGCAAAAAGCGTGCGATACGATCTCCTCAAAATACTGCTGGTGGACGACAACCAGTACATGCGGGTTCTCGTTGCCGAGATTCTGCGCGCTGTCGGCGTAAATGACATTCGCGAGGCCGGCGACGGTGCCGAGGGTCTCGAAATGATGCGTAGCTTTCCGGCCGACATCGTGATGACCGATCTGTCGATGCAACCCATGGACGGGGTAGAGTTTGTCCGCCTGCTGCGCAATTCGCCGAACAGTCCCAATACGATGATCCCGGTCGTGATGATTACCGGGCATTCGACCATGGCGCGTGTCAATGAGGCACGTAACGCGGGCGTAAATGAATTTCTGACCAAGCCGTTGACGGCGCGCGGCGTTCTGGAGCGCTTGCATCAAGCGATTGAAAATCAACGACCCTTCATTCGGTCGCCGACCTATTTCGGTCCGGACCGCAGGCGGCGGATAGACCCCTACTACGCGGGCCCTCTTCGCCGTGCGGAAGAAGACGAACGGCTTGCGATCTAGGCGCTGCCGGTCGGTTCCGTCAGCCGACCAGCCTGTACTCGCTATCCGGCCCTGCTGTGCCAATCGCTGTGATCTTGCCTTCGCGACCTAGATAGATGATGGCAGCCAGCATCGAACGAGCAGCTGCCGGGTGCAGGCGGGGGTCCACGTCAGCATAGAGCCTTGGCACCAGGTCGCGGATGCGGCCGGGGCCAGCCTCCAGCGCGTGCAGGATCTGGTTGGCGCGCTCGTGACGGTGAGCGGTGTAGGCGGCGATAAAGGCGTCGACGTCACGGATTGGCGGACCATGAGTGGGCCAAAGCGTGCTGAACGCGCGGGCCTGTATGGTGGCCAGGCTGGCCAGATAGTCGCCCATATCACCGTCGGGCGGGGTGATCACGGTCGTTGACCAGCCCATGATGTGATCGCCGGAGAACAGGCAGTGCTCTTCTTTCAGCGCAAAACAGATGTGGTTGGACGTGTGGCCCGGCGTCGGAATGGCCTCCATGGTCCAGCCAGGACCAGACACTGCGCCGCCGCCGCAAAGGCTGACGTCTGGACGGAAGTCGAGGTCGTGGCCGGCCTCCATCTTCACCTCACCGGTGTCCTCTTCCTCATGGCCCGTGACCGCACAGCCGTAGATCGTAGCCCCCGTTGCGGCTTTTAGCGCGCCCGCCAGCGGTGAGTGGTCTGAGTGATGGTGAGTGATCAGAATGTGGGTGACCGTCTCGCCAGCCGTCGCTGCCAGGATCGCCTCCAGGTGCGCCGGATCATCCGGTCCGGGGTCGATCACCGCGACCTCACCCTGGCCCACGATATAGGTGCCAGTACCTTTGAACGTGAACGGCCCCGGATTGTTGGCGGTCACCCGCCGGATCAGCGGGGAAACCTGATCACAGCGACCATAAACCACGTCGATATCGCGAACATAGGGGATCATCCGAGCACTCCTGACAGGTCGTAGCCAGCCTGGCGGCCGAGGTTGACCAGTTCGCTGCGGTCCATGGCGCCCGACGTCGCCTGACAGATCGACCACGTCACGATCGACCGCGTGCCCGACCGGCAGAACGCCAGCACTGGCGTGTCCGCGTCCTGCAGGATCAGCCGGGTTGCCTCGACCTGTTCCGGCGTTGGCGCGCCCCGCACCGGTATGTGGTAGAACGGCAGGCCGGCGTCGGCGGCGGCGGTTGCAATCTCGCGGGCCGTCGGCTGGCCTGGGTCTTCCCCGTCGGGCCGGTTGCTGATCAAGGTCTTGAAGCCCTGCCGTGCCGCTTCGGCCACATCGGCCACCGCGATCTGGGGGGCGACCGAGAGGTCATCGGTGACGCGTCGGAAGTCGCTCATGAGGTCTCTGGGCTCTGGTTATCGGAAGCTGCGTTGACATCATCGGGGGTGGGTGAAACTTTCGCAACGCCCGGCCTCGAAAAGGCCCAGACCCGAGAAGCATTTTCGCGTTCATGTATCACTTTTTCCGCCGGAATTCCGGTCAGGTCGTCCTTGCGCTGGCCGGCGCGCTTCTGCTGACGCAGGGATGTACGCCCTCAAAGCCACAGGCCAACGACTGTCCACCCGGCAAGGTCTGCATCCGGGCCGGTAACGGCGTCGAGGTGCTTTCCCTGGATCCGCACAAGGTTTCAGGTACCGGTGACCATCGGGTTCTGCTGGACAGCATGGTCGGTCTGACGATGCCCAACGCCGAAAATGAAGTTGTTCCCGGCGCTGCCGAGCGGTGGGAAACCAGCGCCGATGGGTTGACCTGGACCTTCTATCTGCGCCCGGCGCTCTGGTCGGATGGCGTGCCGGTGACGGCAGATGACTTTGTGTTCTCGCTGCGTCGGATCCTGAAGCCGGAAACGGCGGCCGAATACGCCTCGCTGCTTTATCCGATACTGGGTGCCCAGCCGGTCAATGAGGGCAAGGCGTCACCGGAAACCCTGGGCGTCCGGGCCCTGTCGCCGCGGGTGCTGGAAATCCGGCTGGAGCACCCGGCCCCGTATCTGCTGCAACTGGCGAAACACCAGACGATGTACCCGGTGCCGAAACACGTGGTGGAAAAGTACGGCAACGCCTGGTCAAAGCCCGAGCACTATGTCTCCAACGGTCCCTACACCATTGTCAGCTGGAAGCTGGGTGACCGTATCAAGGCGGTGAAAAACCCGCGCTATTGGGACGCCGACAAGGTCTGCGTGGACCAGATCTCCTATTACCCCACGACCGACAACATCACGGCAGAACGTCAGGTCCGACGCGGCGAACTGGATATGAACGCTGACATCCAGTCCAACCGCATCGCGCTGCTGCGCGAGAAAATGCCGGGCTATGTCCAGACCCATACCTACCTGGGGGTCTCGTACCTGACCTATAACAACAACGTTGTGGCTTTGCGGGATGTCCGCGTCCGGCGCGCGCTGTCGATGGCCATAGATCGGGAGTTCATCACTAAGAAGCTGATGCGAGGTGGCCAGCAGCCGGCCTTTTCGTTCGTGCCGCCCGGCGTCGCCAACTATGAACCCGCAAAGCTTCCGGAATGGGCCAGCTGGTCGTTTGCGAAACGACAGACCGAGGCCCGCCGATTGTTGGCCGAGGCAGGGTACGGCCCTGGTCGGCCCTTGAAGATCGAGATCAAGCATCGCAACTCTGCCGATCCCAGCCTGATCATGCCGGCAATCCAGGCCGACTGGAAGGAGATCGGGGTCGAAGCGCGGCTGGCCCAGAACGAACCCCAGATCGCCTACGCCGCCTACCGCGCACGCGATTTCGAAGTCGCCGACGCCGCCTGGGTGGCCGACTACAACGACCCGATGAGTTTCCTCTATCTGATGAACTCAACGACCGGTGCCCAGAACTATGGCGACTACAAAAGCCCGGCCTTTGATGCCTTGTTGAAGAAGGCCGACAACGAACCGGACGCAAAAGTCCGGGCGCGGTACCTGGCCGAAGCCGAACAGGTGATGATGAACGACGCCATCGTCGCGCCAGTGTTTTTCTATGTGAACAAGAACCTGGTCAGTCCCGGGATCACAGGCTGGGTCGCCAATCTGGGCGATATCCATCCCACCCAGTATTTTTGCCGGAAGGGCGCGGATAGAACGCCCGCCGCGTAATTTCATCGCCAGACACGGCCTTCGTTGACATCGGTCGGGGCGGGTGAAAGTTTCAGGCGAACCGGTTCGACCCCACACCCCGGACAAGAGGCTTTCCCGCCCCCATGCTGCAGTACCTCGGCCGGCGTCTTCTGGTCGCGATCCCGACACTCTTTCTGGTGATCACCGCCGCCTTCTTCATGATGCGTGCGGCACCGGGCAGCCCGTTCGACATGGATCGCAAGCTTTCCCCGGAAATCGAGGCCAACGTCCTGGCCCAGTTCGGCATGAACAAGCCTCTCGGTGAGCAATATGTCGACTATCTGGCCGGTGTAGTCCGGGGCGACCTGGGTCCCTCGCTCAAGTACCGCGACAAGACGGTGCTCGACATCGTCAAGGAGAACTATCCGGTTTCCCTGCGGCTGGGCTTCTTCGCCATCGCCATTGCCTCGGTAATCGGCGTCAGCCTGGGGGTGATGGCTGCGCTTCGTCAGAACAAGCTGACCGACAATGTCGTGATGACCGTCGCGATCCTCGGCGTCTGTATCCCGACGTTTGTCACCGCGCCGCTGCTGGTGCTGGGGATTGCTTCCAAGCTTGGCTGGCTGCCCACCGCCGGCTGGAACGACGGGGCGCTGGCCAATATGGTGCTGCCGATTGTGGTGCTGGCCTTGCCGCAGATCGCCATCATTTCCCGCCTGACCCGCGCCGGCATGATCGAGGTACTGCATTCAAACTACGTCCGCACCGCCCGCGCCAAGGGCCTCCCGGAGGGGCTTATCGTCCGTAAACACGCGCTCAGAGCCGCGATCCTGCCACTGGTCAGCTATCTGGGTCCAGCCTGTGCGGGCCTGATCACCGGCTCGCTGGTCGTCGAGCGGATATTCAACCTGCCGGGCCTGGGCAAGTTCTTCGTCATCAGCGCGCTGCAGCGTGACTACACGGTGGTGATGGGCATGGTGATCTTTTATGCAGGCCTGATCCTGGTGCTGAATCTGGTCGCCGACCTGCTCTATGCCGTCCTCGATCCCCGGGTGCGCCTCGCATGATCCTGGCCAGCGCCCGCGCCGATACCCTCATCAAGGCTCAATCCGTCCAGGGCCGCAGCCTCTGGGAAGACGCGCGTCGTCGCCTGATGCGCAACAAGGCCGCCGTCACCGGCATGGTGACCCTGGCCGTGCTGGTGCTGGCGGCCATTGTCGGCCCTTGGCTCAGCCCGTTTACCTATGATCAGGTCAACAAGTCCGACGTCTGGCTCCCGCCTCTGGCCAATGGTCACCTGATGGGGTCGGACGCGCTGGGGCGTGATCTGCTGACGCGGTTGCTGATCGGGTTGCGGGTTTCGCTGGCCATCGGGTTCGTGGCGACGTTCGTCTCGCTGGTGATCGGTGTCGCGTGGGGGGCCGTGGCCGGTTACGTCGGTGGCAAGCTGGACGAAGTGATGATGCGCTTTGTCGACGTGCTCTATTCGCTGCCGTTTATCTTCTTCGTGATCCTGCTGATGGTGACCTTCGGGTCGAACATCATCCTGATCTTTGTCGCCATCGGCGCAGTCGAGTGGCTGACCATGAGCCGGATCGTGCGCGGCCAGACCCTGACTCTGAAGCACAAGGAATTCGTCGAGGCCGCCCGTGCCTCGGGCCTCAATCGTGGTGCCATTATCGCCCGCCACATCGTGCCCAACCTGCTGGGGCCCGTGGTGGTCTATGTGACCCTGACGATCCCGGCGGTGATCCTGGCCGAGAGCTTCCTGAGCTTCCTGGGACTGGGTGTTCAGCCACCGATGGCCTCGCTGGGCGCGCTGATCGCCGGTGGAGCGTCCGACATGGAACTGGCGCCCTGGCTGCTGATCTTTCCGTCCATCGTTATGGTCACCACCCTGATGAGCTTCAATTTCATAGGGGACGGATTGCGGGACGCGATTGATCCGAAGGACAGGTGAGGGGGATACCTCCCTATTTCCCATTAAGAACGTCATAGGCGGGCTTGACCCGCCTACCCAACGGCGGCCTCAGCGTGGATCGGCGGATCAGGTCCGCCGATGACGATCTGAGGGAGAATGGTGTCCACTCTACCGCCCAATTCCTCTACCTCGACCGCGTCGCCCGGATCGCGCGCTGCTTGTCCACATTGACAAAGTAGCTGCCCATCGACGCCTTGCGGATTTCGACGGTCGAGCCCTTCTTCGCACCACGCGGCAAGGCCTCGATGTCGGTCTGGGTCCAGACTGCACCGTCTTCCAGCTCCAGCACCCACTTGCCCGACCCGGTGCGATAGGCGTTCTTCAGCGTCGCGGTGATGCGGTCCAGTGGCTCGGCCGCCTCTCCCTTTTCGCCACGGTCGAACAGACTGAGCGACGGCAGGCTGAAGCCGAACGCCTGTTTGCGCACCGCCTTCATCTGTTCTTTCTCGACCACCACGATCTCGCCCTTGGCCTCGGCGACGTCGATGGCGGCAGCGGTGGTGTCGTAGCAGACCAGGCGCACAGCGCTGTCGGTGATCCCCCGGCAATCGATCAGCTTCTGGACGATGGCGGCGCGATCGCGCGGTTTGGGCTGGGCATTGGCCTGATGCGTCCCAAACGCCAGGGTCGCCATCAGACTCAAACCAATCGCGCGCAGTCTCATATGATCCATCCCCGTTGGTACGCCAGAGGCCATTAAGGTACGGCGATCCTGTGGCCTAACTTGCCACGAATCGAAACCAGGACCGTCACAATCACCGACAGTTTGACCCCCGCTGCCACAATCCTTGCTGAAACCTTTCCAGAAAACCCACCAAGGCCGGCAATCT
This sequence comes from Alphaproteobacteria bacterium, assembly GCA_031415215.1. GTDB lineage: Bacteria > Pseudomonadota > Alphaproteobacteria > Caulobacterales > Caulobacteraceae > Phenylobacterium. The sequence continues at coordinate 13,432 of JANORH010000399.1, forward strand.
GTGACCAGAATGCGACAGGTCGGCGCCCGAAACATTGCAAGACGCTAATGTGCGTTGACCACCCGGCGTCCCAACTCGTAACTCCGGCGTAACCGGGTGCAACTTGTGCCTGGGACCGATCTCATATTGCGGGGCGCGGCTGCCGAGCAGGCAGGACCGCTGGAGGACCAAAACTGTGATTTTCAAAAACACCCGGGAGCGCCTGATGGCGTCTTCCATGATTTGCGGCGTAGCCCTTATGGGCCTTTCGACCCAAGCCTTTGCCCAGACGGGCGCGGATGAAGTCGAAGAAGTCGTCGTCACCGGCTCGCGCATCACGACCCCCGGCCTGCAGTCGGCCAGCCCGATCACCTCGATCGGCGCTGACGAAATCCGGCTCCAGCAGACCTCGGAAGTCGAACAGGTCCTCCGCTTCCTGCCCTCGACCATCCCCGGCGACAACCCGGCCCGCAACAACGGCACCGCCGGCGCGACCACGGTCGACCTGCGCGGCCTCGGCCCGCAGCGCAACCTGATCATGATCGATGGCAAGCGCATCACGCCCTACAACGAAAACGGCCGCGTGGACGTTTCGGTTGTCCCGACCGCCCTGCTTGAGCGCGTTGACGTGATCACCGGCGGCGCCTCGGCGGTGTACGGTTCGGACGCCATCTCGGGCGTTGTGAACTTCGTCTTCAAGAAGAATTTCGAAGGCGTCGAGTTCGACACCGGCTACAGCCAGACCGGCCAAAAGGATGGCGCGACCTATCGCGCCGCCCTGACCCTCGGTGCCAACGCGCCGGACGGCAAAGGCAACATCGCGGTCAGCCTCGGCTATTCCAAGCGTGAGCCGGTTCTGCTGGGTGATCGCCCGCAAGGCCAGGTCGGCGTTGTTAGCGCCACCGGCGGCGGCTTTGGTGTTACCTCGCCGCCGTCACCGACCAACTGCGGTGGACCCGGCTCGGTCCCGACCACCTTCGGCGGCTCCTCGACGACTGTCCCCAGCCGCCTCGCCCTGGTGGGCGTGCCGGCCGCGACGGGTGCCTTCCAGGTTCGCGACGACCGGACCCTCGGTGCGAACTGCTCGGTCTTCAACTTCAACCCGTTCAACTACTATCAGACGCCTTCGGAGCGTTTCAGCGCCACCGGCGTTGGCCACTACGAGATCACGGATAACATCGAAGCCTATGCTCGGACGATGTTCACCCGGACGAACGTGCGCCAGCAGATCGCCCCCTCGGGTATCTTCGGCAACGCGTTCTTCGTGCCGTTGGCCAATCCCTTCATCTCGGCCTCGCAGCGCGCGACCCTGATCACGGCGGCCAACAATGCCCGTGTCGCGGGCACGCTGACGGCCGCCAATTTCCGCGACCTGAACACCAACGGCGTGATCGACGCGGCTGACGACCTGAACCTGGTTGTCCGTCGCCGGACCGGCGAACTCGGCGCCCGGTCATCCACCTATGAAACCAACTACTACCAGCTGGTGTTCGGTCTGCGCGGCGAGAACCCGTTCGGTCTGCAGGACTGGAACTGGGATGCTTCGGCTCAGCGTGGTGAATCCAGCCGCACGGAAGTGCGTGCCGGCTATACCAACGTGACCAATTTCGGCAACGCGTTGAACGCCGTCAGCACCACCACCTGCCGTGTCGGCGGCTCCGCTTGCGTGCCGATCGACATCTTTGGTCCGTTCGGCGCCATCACCCCGGCCATGGCCGCCTATTCCGGTGCCACGGCCATCCTGAAGAGCAACTACACCCAACAGCTGGCCTCGGCCAACATCGGCGGTCCGATCAATTCGATCAAGAGCCCGCTGGCCGCCGTGCCGTTGGCGATCAGTGTTGGTGCCGAATACCGTGAGGAATTCGGTCGTTCCGAGCCTGACGAATGCCTGAAGCTGGCTCCGACCAGCTGCCTCGGCGGTGCCGGTGGCAACCAGCTGCCCATCGAAGGCGGCTACAGCGTCAAGGAATTCTTCGGCGAAGGTATCTTCCAGATCGCCGCCGACCAATCCTGGGCCAAGTCGCTGGAACTGGAGTTCGGTTATCGTTACTCCGACTATGATCCGACCGGCGTCAACAAGACCTGGAAGTACGGCCTGAACTGGGAGCCGATGGACGGCCTGCGATTCCGCGCCATGCAACAGCGTGCGGCGCGTGCGCCGAACGTCGGCGAACTGGCGGCTCCGGTCACCAGCGCCCTGCGTAACGCCACGTTCGACCCCTGCTCGGTCGGTAACACCCGCCCGATCTCGGCCGCCCTGCGTGCGCTCTGCATCTCGACCGGTCAGACGGCCGCACAGGTCGGCACGATCCAGGACATCGTCTCGGGTCAGGTCAGCACCTTCGAAGGCACCAACCTGGCACGCTTGCCCAAGCCTGAGCGGGCCGACTCCACCACGGTGGGTGTGGTCTGGCAGCCGAACTTCATCCCGGCGCTGCGCAACCTGGCGATCTCGGTCGACTACTACAAGATCGATATCACCGGCACGATCGGCATCTTCGCGGCCCAGGAAGTCCTCGACCAGTGCTACAATGCGGCTGATGCGGCATCCTGCGCCCAGATCGTGCGGGTCAACGGCGACATTGCGTCGCCAGCCTCCGGCATCAGGCTCTTCACGACCAATCTGAAGAGCTCGGAAGCCTCGGGTATTGAAAGCAACGTGGCGTTTGGTCTCGACATGACCCAACTGGGTCTCGACGAAAAGTGGGGCAGCCTGGCCTTCCAGTGGTCGGGCAACTACTACCTGACCAACGAGAGCCAGAGCAGCGGTGCCAACCCGGTGATCGATTGCGTCGGCGTCTACAGCACCCAGTGCGCCCCAACCCACGAGTTCCGCTTCTCGCAGCGTACCAGCTGGACCGTCGGTGATCTGCAGCTGTCCTATCTGTGGCGCTATGTGGACTCGATCAGCGTTGGTAAGGAGCAGCTTGCGGCAACCTTCCCGGCCTTCCAGAAGATCAAGGCCTACAGCTGGTTCGACCTGTCGGCGAGCTACGCGATCAACGACACCGTCAAGGTGAGCGCTGCCGTGCAGAACGTCTTCAAGAAAAACCCGCCGGTCGTGGGCAACGAAGCCGGCACGACCGCGTCCAACAGCGGCAACACCTTCCCGGGTGACTATGACACCCTGGGCCGTGTCTTCGCGTTCGGTCTGAACCTGCGCTTCTGATCCTTGAAGCCAACTGATTTGGGAAACGGCGGGCGAAAGCCCGCCGTTTTCTTTTTGCCCGGAGCTTGGTAACGCCAAGGCTCCGCGCCCCTGCATACCCGCCCACATGACCGATCAGGTAAACGCCCTCGTCCAGTCCGCCGGCCAGGCCGCCAATGCCGGGCGCTGGCAGGAGGCCGAGCGCCTCTGGGGCCAGGTTCGCACGTTGCAGCCAGAAAACCCGCAGGCGCTTTACAGCCTGGGCGTTCATGCCTTCCAGCGCGGTGATCTTGGCGGCGCCATCGAGCTGCTGCGCGCTGCGCACCTCGCCTCACCGATGGATCCGCTGATCCTGATGACCGCCAGCGTTGTCCAGCGCGAACAGGGCGACACCGACAGCGAGTGGCTGACCATCAACGACTGCCTGGCCGTTGAGCCCTATTATCTGCCCGGCCTGCTCACCAAGGCCGGCTATCTGGAACGCCAGGGCCAGACCCGTGCCGCCGCCAATGTCTATCGCGACGCGCTGAAGATCGCCCCGCCCGAGACCCATTGGCCCGACGCCCTTCGCCCGCAGCTGCAGCATGCCCGAAAATGCGTCGAGGACTATACCGAAGCCTTCAGCGCTTATCTGGAAACCACCCTGTCCGGCCCCCGGGCCGCGCTCGATGTCCCCGCGACCGGACGCTGGGCCGAGGCGGCAGCCATTATGACCGGCCGTGTGCAGGCCTATCGGTCCGAGGCCAATCAGCTGGCCGTTCCGCGCCTGCCCGCCATTCCGTTCTTCGATCGCGCCGACTTTGCCTGGGTCAAGGACCTCGAGGCCGCCACCCCGGCGATCCGCGAGGAACTGCGCGCCGTGCAACAGACAGCTCAGGCCGAATTCTCCCCCTACATCGCCTACAATCGCGGTGAGCCGGTCAACCAGTGGGGGGACCTCAATCACTCCGACCGCTGGAGCACCTATCCCCTGTGGCGCGGCGGCGAGCGGGTGACGGAGAACCTGGCGCAATGCCCCCGCACAGCTGCGGCCCTCGACGCCGTCGGCATGGCGCAGATAGGTGAGCTCTGCCCCAACGCCATGTTCTCGGTGCTGGCCCCGCACACGCAGATCCCGCCGCATCATGGCGAGACCAATGCGCGCCTGGTCGTACACCTGCCCCTGATTGTGCCGCCGGGCTGCACCTATCGCGTGGGCTTCGAACACCGCACCTGGACCGAGGGCGAGGTGCTGATCTTCGACGACACCATTGAGCATGAGGCCCGCAACGACAGCGACGAGCCGCGCACAGTGCTGATCTTCGATGTCTGGAACCCGCTGCTGTCCAAAGCCGAGCAGGACATGGTCCAGGCCATGACCAAGGCGGCTCGCGACTTCAACAGCGAGGCGTGACCTTGAACCGGCGACAGGCCGCCAAGGTCATCGGCGCCGGGCTCTTCCTGCCCGCGCAAGCAC
>JANORH010000400.1:0-1848 GCA_031415215.1 Alphaproteobacteria bacterium
GGGAGAGGAGCCGGTCTCGCTTCGCACGGCCCTGCAGAGAATGAACGGCCGTCGCGAATCCGCCGCCGTCGCCTCATTGGTGATTTCCGAGGTGGAACGTGTTGCCGGTGCCCTGGCGCTTGGGGAGGTGTTCACCGGACCATGACACTATGGGGCAACAGTCTACGGTGGGGTACCGGTTCGATCCGGGCATTCGCACTCACAGCATTAGCTGTCTTGATGTTGGCGACCCCCCATGCCGCAGCGGGCGAGCCGCCAGCCCGTTTGGCGCTCGTGATCGCCAACAGCAACTATGCAGACCTGCCCGCCTTGCCGAACGCCCGGCGCGACGGCGATACGATTTCCAAGGCGCTGGTCCGGGCCAGTTTTGTCGATGGCTCGTCGGGTGGCGCGGTTCAACCTCGCCAGGACCTTTCCGGCGCTGCCACCGAAATGGAGCTGGCAGCCCTTGAACGGAGCGTCAGGAAGGCTGGGCCCAACACCCTCGTCCTGATCTATTTTTCGGGGCATGGCGTCGGCCTGGGCACCTATGGCGACGCTGCGCTGGTCCCCACCGACGCTGGCCTCACATCCGTGCGAGGATTGATCACCCGAGCTCAAATCACGGACCGCCTGCTCGCCGCCGGCGCACGCACCGTGGTCATTGTCCTGGATATGTGCAGGAACGCGCTCGACGGGCCCGCGCTTGCCCAGATCCCGGTAGGCACGACGAGCGGCAGGGCCGATCCAGTGGAATTCAGCCCCCGTTCGAAGGGGGTAACCCGTTACGCACCCGCGCAGCGGCGTCCGGATCAGGGATTTCTGGTGGCCTACTCCACCAGCCCCGACCAATTGGCCTTTGACACCGGCCTGTTCAGCCGTGTGCTGGCCGAGGAGATCGTCAGGCCGTCGCAAAATCTGGCTGAAGCATTCAAGCGTGTATCGGATCGTGTGGCGCTAAGCTCAGGCGCGCGAAGCTGGCAGAAGCCGACCTTCGACTATGGCCTGCAGGGTGAACCGCCCTGCTTCATAAGTTGCAACCCGAACTCAGATCCCGCCCGCTTCTATGACTGCGCAAATTGCCCCTGGATGAGGGTGGTCCCGGCAGGTGAGGCTCTTCTCGGCTCAACTCAGGGCGAGCCTGGCCGCACCCGGGATGAACTGCCTGTCCGTCGCGTTCGGATTTCGCGCCCGATTGCGGTCTCGGTGTTCGAACTCACGCTTGGCGAATGGACGGCATGCCAACTGGACAGCGTCTGTCGGCCCCGGCCAAATTGGTCGAAGGACAATCCGAACCCCCTGATCCCAGCCACCCATCTCAGCTATTCCGACGCCACGGACTACTTGCGGTGGCTATCCGACAAGTCCGGGCGCGTTTACCGGCTGCCGACCGAGGATGAATGGGAGTACGCCGCACGCGCCGGCGTGACCGGGCCGTTCGGGTTTGGCGACGACATCTCTCCCGGACTGGCAAACTACGACCACACGGCACGCTACAGGAACTCGGCCGTCGGGCCTTTCCGGGGTTATCCCGAGGCGGTGACCAACTATCCCGCGAACGCATTCGGCATTGCGCAGTCGGAAGGCAACGTTTGGGAATGGACCTCCAGTTGTTTCGATGGGTCGCCCGATCAATGCCGCACGCGCGTGCTGCGCGGAGGGTCATTCCAGAGCGTCCCCGCGGAACTGCGTCTCGCCAGCCGCTTCCGCCTGCCGGAGGACAAAGTACGGATTGACGTTGGTTTGCGCGTCGTTCGCGATCTGGATCCTACCGAGACGGTTTCGCTCCGGTAGTGGTCAAAATCTGACACTTGAGTCCCGGCGGTCCGGTGGCATGGCTGTTGATCGAACGTCCGGTTCTGGGCCGGA
>JANORH010000401.1:0-3237 GCA_031415215.1 Alphaproteobacteria bacterium
GCCGGTAAGCCCCCTCCACCATGCTCCGCATGGTCCCCCTCCCCCGACTGGGGAGGAGACGCAGACTGGATCGCCCGGCGATGAGTGAAGATACCAAATTCCCACCCCGCGAGGGCAGCCTCGACGCGCCGTTCCGGCGGCCGATCCTGTGGCAGGATCCCGACTACTATGACCTGGCAAAGGTCGAGGCCGAGCTGCAGCGGCAGTTTGACGTCTGTCACACCTGCCGACGCTGTTTCAATTTGTGCGACAGCTTCCCCCGGATGTTCGACGCCATTGATGAGGGTCCGACCGGCGAGGTCGACGGCATCGGGCCCAAGGACCATGCGCACGTCGCCGAGGCCTGCACGCTGTGTGACATGTGCTTCCTGACCAAGTGCCCCTACGTGCCGCCGCACCCCTTCGACATCGACATCCCGCACCTGATCCTGCGCTACCGGGCGGCCAAGCGGCGGACCGGTGAGAAGGAATTTGTCCGCGAGCAACTGGGCAAGACCGACCGCAACGGCAAGCTGGCCAAGCCGGTGGCGGGCCTGGCCAACTGGGCCAGCGCGCGCAAAAACACGCCGTTGCGCGGCCTGCTGGACGCCATTGCCGGCATCGACGCGGAAGTCGAGCTGCCGAAGTACCATTCGAAGACCGCCTCGGATCGGCTGAAGTCGCCGTTGGCCCCCAACCCGGACGGCCCGGCATTCGGTCTGCGCAAGGTCGCGCTCTATGCCACCTGTTTCGTGGACTACAACGAACCCGATACGGCCGTCGCCGCCGCCAAGGTACTGGCGCTGCAAGGCGTCGAGGTGAAGCTGGTCTATCCGGAATGCTGCGGCATGCCACAGCTGGAGGCCGGCGATCTGGCCGACGTGGCCGGCAAGGCGCGCCGCGTGGCGGCTGCGTTCGCGGGCCACCTAGACGACGGTTACGACGTCGTGGCGTTGACCGCCTCCTGTGGCCTGATGATGAAGTTTGAATGGCCGCTGATGCTGCCCGAGGACGCCACCGTCGCCCGGCTGTCGGCGGCGACCCGCGACATCAGCCAGTATGTGATGGAGCTGTCCAAGACCTATGGCCTGACCCCGGGGCTGCAACCGATCCCGGGCGGCCTGACGGTGCACCACGCCTGCCACGCACGGGCCCAGAACATGGGGGCCAAGTCGGCGGAGATGCTGCGGCTGATCCCGGACACCAAGATCGACGTGGTGGAGCGCTGTTCCGGCCACGGCGGCACCTTTGGTGTGCTGAAAGAGACCGCCGGCGTCGCCCGCAAGGTGGGACGCACCGCCGCCAAACAGGCCACGGCCAAGGGGAATGAAACCCTGTGCTCGGACTGCCCGCTGGCCTGCAAGCACCTGGGCCAACTTATGGCGTCGGAGACCGCGGCGACATCGCCTGCCCAGGCCCACCCCATCGAAATTCTCGCCCGCGCCTATGGAGTTGCCTGACATGCCGCTTGCCCAGCACCGGATCACGCCTGCGGACCTGTTGCCTGACGCCGAGTTCGCGCAAGTCCGCAAGACCCGCCGCGCCGAGCTGCAGCCGGCCAAGCGTCTGCGTCGGATTGCGCTGGGGCCCTGGTGCACGTTCTACTTCGAAAGCTACGAGACCATGCTTTTCCAGGTGCAGGAGATGCTGCTGGTGGAAAAGGGCGGCGCGGCCCAGGTGCCGGACGAACTGGCCGCCTACAATCCCCTGATCCCCAATGGTGCGGAACTGGTGGCGACGGTGATGTTCGAGATCGACGACCCGGTTCGACGCGAGACGGCGCTGCGCCAGCTGGGCGGTGCAGAGGATTGCTTCTTCCTGCAGGTGGGCGACGCCAAGGTGATGGGTGTGCCTGAAGGCGACATCGAGCGCACCCGCGAGGACGGCAAGACGTCGGCCGTGCATTTCCTACGCTTTCCACTGAACGCGGAGCACATCGCCGTGTTCCGCGATCCGGCCACCCAGATTCTGGTCGGCTGTAGCCACGAACGCTATGGTCACCTGGCGGCGCTGTCGCCCGCAAGTCGTGCAGAACTGGCGCGGGATTTCGCGTAAGGTCAGGTCTCCCCTCCCCGAAAGGCTCCCCCCATGCGCCACTCAACCGTGATCCTCGCCCTCACCGCTGCACTTGTCGCCGCGCCCGTCGCTCACGCCCAGATGACCAAGGCACCGGCCGAAGTGAAGGGCGGTGCCTACAAGCTCGACGCCAGCCACAGCAAGGTGACCTGGGCGGTCACCCACTTCGGGTTCTCCAGCTATGTGGGCCAGTTCCCGGATGTGAACGGGACCTTGAAACTTGATCCCAAGGACCTGAGTTTCGTGGACCTGCAGGTCACCATCGACACCACCAAAATCGGCACGTTGAACGCCGCCCTGGACAAGAACCTCAAGGCTCCGGGCTTCCTCGACACGGTGAAGTTCCCGACGGCATCGTTCAAGGCCACCAAGGTCACTCGGACCGGCGACATGACTGCGGACATTTTGGGCAATCTGACCCTGAAGGATGTGACCAGGCCGGTGACGTTGAAGGCGGTGTTCAACCAGGCTGGCCCCAATCCGCTGGACAAGGTCTATTCACTGGGCTTTGCGGCGACGACATCGATCAAGCGGTCGGACTTCGGCGTTTCAGCCTATGTGCCCGCGATCAGCGACAACGTGACCCTGACCATCGACGTGGAATTCAAGGCGGTTCCGTAGGGGTGGATCGGGCCGTCATGGGCGGATCACAGACCCGCCCATGACGTTCAGGATCTGGACGTTTACCCCTTAAGGTCGGAGAACTTCTTGCCGTCGGCGACCAGCTTTTCCAGCAGGGCCGAGGGCTTGAACTGGTCGCCCATGGTGGCCTGGAATTCCTTCATCTTGGCCAGCACCTTTTCGGGGCCAACCTGATCGCCATAGTGCATCGGGCCGCCGCGATAGACCGGCCAGCCGTAGCCATTCACCCAGACCACATCGACGTCTGACGCACGGATCGCCTTGCCCTCGTCGAGGATTTTCACGCCCTCGTTGATCATCGGGAAGATGCAGCGTTCCAGGATTTCCTCGTCGGAGATCTTGCGCGGATTGACCCCCGACTTGACGATGAAGTCGTGGAGGATCTTCTCGGTGACCGGCGAGGGGATCGCGTTGCGGTTCTCGTCGTAATCGTAATAGCCCGCGCCAGTCTTCTGGCCACGGCGGTCCATCTCGCAGAGCACGTCGCGGATGGTTTCGCCGTTGGACTTTTCCTTCACCCAGCCGATGTCGAGGCCGGCA
>JANORH010000402.1:0-1583 GCA_031415215.1 Alphaproteobacteria bacterium
CAAACACGACGTCGTGGGGGCCTGAGCCCGGGATTCACAAAGCTTCGGAAAACTGGCACAGGGTGAGTTGGGTCTCGCCCAGCAACAACCAGGCAAGACTGAGGCCCAACACACCGCAAGCCAGCAGGACATTGAGGGTCAGCGATTTCAACGGTGGACAGCCTCTGCAGCCAGCAGTTCCACCGCCTCGGCTGAACTCCCGTCAGGACAACCCAGCATGGAACCCGGCAGGCTGGCTATCGTGCGTCCTCGGACCGATGTGCGCAGGATCCGGTGCCCGCCGACGCCCCAGTTGTCGCCGCCCGACTGAATGGTGTCGAAGAACCCGAGCACGAACGACGGTGGCCGATTGAGCGCCAGCTTTTCCAGCGACACCGTCTGGAACCCGCGCCGGGTCTCGGCATTGGTAATTCCGGCGGCGCGCAGGATCGCGTCGACGAGCGTGTCCCGCCCGGCCGTCGCCCCGCCCGGCGTCAGATAGAGCGCGCGCGTGCCGGCCCAGGCACCCGCCGCACGGGTCAAGCGTTGATCCATTTGAACAATCAGCGCTTCGCCGGTCACCCGCTGATCAAGCGCCGCTGCCACCCGGCGGATGTTACTGCGGACATCGCTGAAGTTCCGGGCCTCGGCCACCGTCACAACTCGAACGCCCCGGGTTCCAAGCGCGCGGACAAGGCGTGGATCGCCTCCCCAGTATCGCACCACCACTTGCGGTCGGGCAGCCAGCGCAGACTCCAGATCAACTCGACGTTTGGGCAAACCAACCGCGAGGCCGCGCAATCGCGAGTCGGCGTCATCAGCCCGCGTGGACAGGCCGACGATGGCCTCGCGAGGACTGAGTGCCAGCACAAACTGATCAGCGCACTGATCCAGCGACAGCACGCGCGGCGCACACTGCGCGCTGAGCGGTGCACATAGCGCCACCGCCAAGGCGATCAGTCGATGACCAGCCCGTAGAGCAGGCCGTCGAGGGTGACCTGCATCACCTCCGACAAATCGGCCCAGCCGAAGGTTGGCCGGCTGGTCGCCAGGGCCACCACGCCATGGCAGGCCATCCACAACGCCTGAGCCGCAGAGTCGCCCGTGCCGGTCCGGAGGCGACCACTCGCCGCAACCTCGCGTACCACGCCGGAGAAAGTCTCGTAGCATTGTCGGCTCAGGTCCGCCGTGCCCTCGGGCAATGGCGTGCTCGATACCGGACCGCGCTGGCAATAGACAAGCTGATAGGCGTTCGGATGCTCGAATCCCCAGAACATATAGGCTTCCAGCATCATCTTGACGCGCACGACGGGATCAAGCGGGCGACGGGCGATTTCGCTGTTGGCCGCCAGCAGTTCGCGAAACGTGACCTCTGTGATCTCGTGAAGGATGCAGGCCTTGTCGTGAAAATGCATGTAGAGCGCTGTCGATGACACCCCGACATCGTCGGCGATCTTGCGTATCGTGGCACCCTCATAGCCATCAGCCATGAAGATGCGTTCTGCGGCCATCAGGATCTCGGCCCTACGCAGGTGGCCGTCACCCTTCGCCTTGCGCGCGGTTTTCCGCGTCGCAGTTGCGACTATGCCCATGGAGCCTCCCAA
>JANORH010000403.1:0-8579 GCA_031415215.1 Alphaproteobacteria bacterium
CAGCCCAACGCATCTTCGAGAGCCCGGACATTTCCGGCCCTCGCGCGCGGGGCGTGAAACTGTCGCCCGACGGCAAGTCCGTGACCTACATCAAGACCCGCGCCGATGATCTCAGGGTCACCGATCTCTGGATCGCCGACGTGGCCGGAGGCGAGCCGCGTATGCTGCTGGACGGCAAGATGCTGGCACCGGCAAAGCACGATCTCTCCGAGGCCGAGAAGGCGCGCCGCGAGCGCGTGGGCGTCTCGACCCGTGGGGTCGTGGACTATGCGTGGGACAGCCTGGGTCGGGTGATTCTGGCACCCGTTGAGGGTGATCTTTGGCTCTACGAGTTGGGCACAAAGGCGGCCCGCCGGGTGACAGCGACCCCGGGCGACGAGATCGACGCCAAGATCTCGCCAAAGGGCGAATATGTCTCCTATGTCCGCGACGACAACCTCTACATCGCGGCCGTCGCGGGCGGTGGCGAGCGAGCGCTGACCGAGGGCGGCACCGAGCTGAAAAGCTGGGGAACAGCCGAGTTCATCGCCCAGGAGGAAATGAAGCGTTTCACCGGCTACTGGTGGAGTCCTGATGATCGCGCCGTCGCCATCGCCTTCGTTGATCAGTCCGGGGTCGATATCGTCGAGCGGCCCGAGGTCAATGCCACAGGCGCTATCGTGGTCCCGCAGCGCTTTCCCCGGTCTGGTCGACCAAATGCTCGCGTAGACCTCTATGTTCAGCCGCTGACCGGTGCCCGCATCAAGGTAGATCTGGGCGACACCCCGGATGTCTATGTCGCGCGCGTCAACTGGTCCCGGGACGGCAAGACTCTCTATGTCCAGCGCCAGACCCGCGACCAGCGTAGCCTCGACCTGCTGGCGGTTGATCCCATAACGGGCAAAGGGCGCGTGATCCTGACCGAAACGGATCCGCACTGGGTCGACCTCACCGACGACTTCCGGCTGTTGGCCGACGGGACCTTCCTGTGGACCTCGGAGCGGTCCGGATATGTGCATATCTATCTCTACACCGCCGACGGAACGCTTATTCGGCAAGTCACCCAAGGGGACTGGCCGGTGGCTCAGATCGAGGGCGTGGACGAGGCGAAATCCACCGTCATATTCTCGGCGTCCAGGGATACGCCGATCGAGAGCCGCATTTACACCGCCTCCTACGTCAAGCCAGGCAAACCCAAAGCCCTGACCCCGGCCGGTGGCCTATGGGGCGTGACTGTCGCCAAAAAGGGCGGCATCTTCGTCGGAACCTACACTGACCCGAAGACCCCGCCGCAGACCGCCCTTTATCGGGCGGACGGAACCCGGGTCCGCTGGATCGAAGAAAATGCCCTGAAGACGGGACATCCATACTGGCCCTATGTTGCCAACCTCCGCGAGCCATCATTCGGTACGATCAAGGCAGCCGACGGGCAGGACCTCCATTGGTCCATGCGCACCCCGCCAGGCTTCGATCCGGCGAAAAACTACCCCGTCATCGTCTCCGTTTATGGCGGCCCCAGCGCACAAATGGTGCAGAAAGCCTGGAATTCGCCGGAAGACCAGATCCTGCTCGACGCCGGCTACATCCTGTTCGAGCTGGATAATCGCGGCTCGGCCAACCGCAGCGCCGCCTTCAAGACCACCATCGACCGCAAGATGGGCCAGCTGGAAGTCAACGACCAGATCGCTGGTGCCCGCTACCTTCAGACCCTGCCCTACGTCGACAAGGACCGCATCGGCGTCACCGGCTGGTCCTACGGCGGCTACATGACCTTGCTGTTGCTGACGGCGCCGGACACGCCATTCAAGGCCGGCGTGTCGGGGGCACCGGTCACGGACTGGAAGCTCTACGACACCCACTATACCGAACGCTACATGGGTACGCCCACCGACAACGCTGCGGGATATGCGGCTTCCGAGGTCGTATCGCGGCTGTCACGTCTGAAGCCGGGATCGGTGCTGATCCTGCACGGCATGGCCGATGACAACGTCACTTTCGATCACACCACGCGGGTGCTTTTCGCCTTGCAGGCAGCCGGCATACCGTTCGAGACCATGGTCTATCCAGGCCTGCGCCATCGCGGCGGCTGGACGCCCACCAATCGCAAGCATCGGGCCATGCAGACCCAGGACTTCTTCGACCGTAAGCTGAAGTGACTGGCGTAAGCTGAAGTGACTGGCGCTACTTCGGCTTGCGGAACTTCATGATGAACTGATCTGTCTTGCCGCGAATGCCCGGCGCAAAGACGTTGCCGGTCTTGGGATCGGAAGGCTCGGCCAGCATCGCACTTTCGGACTCCAGCTTGAACCCTGCAGCTTCCACTTCCTGGCGCACGATCACCGGATCGATCCGGTGGATCTTGTCGGCGGCCTCGAGGCCTGACCCGGCCAGCGCCGTGTGGTCGACGATCAGATAGATCCCGCCCGGCTTCAGCGATTTGAATATCTCGGCATTGACCTTTTTCGCGGTGTCGGCGGGGAACGGCTTTAGGTGAAGGTCGTGATAGTTCTGGACCGTCAGCACCAGGTCCATCCCATCGGGCAGATCCATTGCGCCGAACGTCGCGGTGAGCGGCGTCACGTTAGCATAGGCTGCCGCGACCTTTTTCTGGTTCTCGCCGTAACTCGCCTGAAACTGGATAAACTCGGTGGGCTGGTAGCCGATTACCTGGCCCTTGGGGCCGACCGCCGTCGACAGGATGCGGGTGAAGTAGCCGCCGCCCATCACCAGATCCACGACCTTGCCTCCGGTCTTGACCTCGCCCAGCGCCAGAACTTCGCCAGGTTTACGCGAGGCATCACGCGACATTTCCTCGACGGGACGCGTCTTGTCAGACAGGGCCGCCGCTATATTGCCGGGCACGGCTGCCTGACTACTTCCGGCGCTCATCGCCAGAACCAGTGCGGTCGCCATCATCCGGTTGCGCGCCATTGTGTTGTCTCCCTGAGGCATCGTTGGGAGACAGCCTAACATTGGACTGCGAGCGCGCTCCAGAAGATTGCACACACGGTGCGGCGTCAAGCCTTGACGGTCATCGTCACGCGACGTCGACGGATCACATAACCCACGGCTCCCAAGCCCATGATCATCATCGCCCAGGTCGCCGGCTCAGGGATGGCACCTGTCGGTGCGCCGCCGCCGTTGGGGCCGCCGCCTTCAGGACCGGGCTCGCCGAGCGGCCCTATCGGGCCACCGCCGTTGGGAACGCCACCCGGGCCACCGCCGGATACTGGCCGACCGCCGGGCCCACCAGCACCGGGCCTACCATCACCTGGAATGTCGTCCGGCGTGCCAGTGGGGACAAAGGGATCGTCGCCGGGTCCGCCTGGATCGCTTCCACCTGGCCCGTCGCCTGGACCGCTGCCACCGAAACTGCCGCCACCACCGCCAGGTCCGCCTGAGCCGCCACCGCCACCGCCACCGCCACCGCCAGATCCATTGCCACCGCCGGAGCCGCCACCAAACTCAGTGCTGCCGGGCACGTCACCGGCCGGTGGATCGAGGAACTTCAAGCCCCCGCCATCGCCATTGCCTCCAGACGTTGAGCCACCACCACCTGAACCGCCAGTCCCGGAATCACCCGGCTGGACGCTGCCATCAAATCCAGAACTGTCCGGCGCAGGGGGCAACCCATCCACAGGCCCGGCAGGTGTCTGAACACCGCCGACGCCGGGACCGTCGCCCGATCCTCCATCGCCGGTGCCACCAACACCTGTCCCGCCGGCGTTGCCTGACTGCCCGCCGCCGTCAGATCCGCTGACAAAGGTGTTCAGACGGCCCCCATCCAGCGGGTTGTTTCCTTCCATCAGCGTGGGGGATGCCACCGCCGCAGCAGCCATCATCATGCCGGCGATACTGCCCTTTCTGGCAATCCGACGACGCCAGGGCGCGACGTCGCAAATTTCTGGCTGCAGCGCAGGGTGCCAAGGCGCGAGCGCGCAGATTTCACCGTCCGGACCCATCAGCCGACCCGGCCAGATCCAGCTCCACAGCCAGCAATGCCGCCAGCCGCGTGTCAGCGCATTATCCAGCCTCTTCGGCCACGCCCAGCCCATCAGCCACGGCAGGCCAGCGCGGCGCACGTCGGCACCATCGAATTCACGTTGCAGCGGTCGCGGCCACATCCAGCCCACCAGGCTATTCGACCAGATCGCGCCCACCGGGCGACGATTATGCTCAAGGGGTTCAGGCCATAGCCATATCAACGCGCTCGCCAGCAGGCTCCGCCGCGTCCCATGGCCTCCAAGGCCGTTCTGGATCGCCGTCACGCTCATGGGAACTTCGCCCCATGACCGGTGCGGTCCAGCTTGTGCTTCGTTTCGAAGGTCATTGGCCGTTCTGCGTTTGAAGTACACCCCGGCGTTGCCTCTTGATGGGCACTGCCATCGACAGTCATCGCAGAGAGCCGTCCCGAAACCGTTAATGCGGTCATCAGGCCGGTCGTCGAAACGAGCAGGAATACCGATACAGGCACACACGCTACGGCATCGAAGCGCCCGTGATCCTGGACCGGGGCGAGAGGTTGGCTCGCCATCATCAGTATTCCCCTTCCGGGATTCTTACACTCGCTCCGGCCCACACGATGCAATTCGCGTGCAAGCCTCGCCGTCGCCCAGCTGGCCGAGGGTGGATGACAGGCTCGGAACTCCGCGCGATAAGGTCCTGGAGCAACGGGAAGAAATGCGTATGCGGCGGGTTGGCCTGGCGGCCTTGGTCTTCCAACTGGCGCTGGCTTCTCCGGCAGCTGCCAGGGATTGTGACCGGACCTGCACGCTTCAGGTCTCCGACGCAGTGCTGAGCGCGCTTCAGACCGGGCAGTTCGGAAAACTCCTGCCACGTAGCGTGCGAGTGACCGAGAATGGTCGCGACATTCGCCCCGCCGACAGTCAGTTGCGCGCCTTCAAAAGGATCACCGGCCAGCACGCCATCGCAGAGCCGGCGGGCGGTGTGGCAAGATTTAGCGGGGCGGCCGAGGCCTATGGCGGGCCCGCCGTGTTCTCAATGCGCCTGAAGCTGAAAGGCGACCAGGTCGCCGAAATCGAGACCCTGGTCGTTCGGCGCACAGAGGCACTGACCTTCTCGCCGGAAACCATGTCGGCCAAGCCAGGCTGGGATCAGGTCCTGCCGCCCCAGGGCCGCGCTTCACGTGCTGACCTGATAGCCATCTCTGGTGCCTGGCTGGATCGCCTTGCGCAGACGCAAACCACCGAGGCGGCGTCCTGCAGCCTTGTAGAGAACAGCGCGAGACCTACGTCCTGCGGTAACGTCTCCGGCTTGCGAGGCGCAACCCTGATCCGCGACCGTCGATGGCCATTGGTCGACGAGGCGCGAGGCCTGGTCTGGGTATTTGCCATGGCCGACATTCCGGCCGAGGCGGCACCCGCAAGACCTGTCAGTCATTCAGCCCGGCAAGCGGCGCACAGCGTTCGGATAGGGGCCCTGTTCAGGGTCGAGGCGGGTCGGATAGGTACCATCGATCTGGTCCTGCGAGACGCGCCTCTGGGTGCCCTGACCGGTTGGGCACCTCCGAAAGCGAAAAAGTCACCCTCTCCGAAGCAACCTTCTGACGTCACGGATCGTCAGTAGGATCGCCGCAGGTCCTTCTGCCCTTGTGGACGAGAAATGTCTGGAAGCGCTACCTCTTGACCTGTGATTGAGTGCGCGGGATCAACAAGGTCCGGACAGCCTAGATCCCCAGGCCAGCCGTACCAAACGCGGCCAGCAGGCCGAGCATCAGCAGGAAGGTCGGGGCGATCCGGTCGATCTGGCGTTCGAAATTCGCAAAGTTCATGACACACACCTTGAGTTTTGCAGGAAACCCCGGGGGAGCGGGGCCGTCCGTCTGGACACTGTTTGGATAGCATTATCTGAACACTGCCTAGATCAGCGATTTCGCCTGACTGGTATGCATTTGCGCATGATCCGAAGGCCCAAGGGATGGGTCACCGGAAAATGACCTTGCAATCTTTCAGGTGTTATAGTTGTATAAAACACCAATTCAGCACCGGGCCGATCTTGTGGGCCTCCGGAACGGACGATGGACTCAGAGTGGAACGACAGCCAACCGATCTACCGCCAGATCCACGACCGGATGGTCGCGATGATTCTCGACGGTCTGCTCAAGGAGGGCGACCCGTTGCCGTCAGTCCGCAATGTGGCCACGGAGTCGCGGGTCAATCCGCTGACGGTGCTGAAAGCCTATCAGCAACTGTCCGACGAGCAGTTGGTGGAAAAGCGGCGCGGCATCGGCATGTTCGTCAATGCGGGTGCCCGCGAGATGCTGCTGCAGGGCGAACGCCAGCGCTTCCTGACCGAGCAATGGCCCGAAATCCACGCCACTATCCTGCGGCTGGGTCTGGACCGGGACCTGCTGGGTGGGTCCCGACCGAAGCGCCAGGGGGACTGAGCGCATGACCTGCATCGAGGCGCACAGCCTGCGCAAAACATATGGCAAGAGTGTTGCTCTGGACGGCATCGACCTCAAGGTCGAGGCAGGTCGGATCGTCGGACTCATCGGCCCCAACGGTGCCGGAAAGAGTACTGCGCTGCAGGCGATGCTGGGCCTGATTCCCTTCGAGGGCCGATTGAGTGTGCTGGGGCTCAACCCCTGGGCAGAGCGCGACCGGCTGATGGCCGACGTCTGTTTCATTGCCGACGTCGCGGTGCTGCCACGCTGGCTGCGGGTCTCGCAAGCCGTTGACTACATTGCCGGCGTGCATCCCCGCTTTGATCGCGCGAAAGCTGACGGCTTCCTGGCCCGCACCATGATCAAGCGGACCAGCCGTATCCGCGAACTGTCTAAAGGCATGGTCGCCCAACTTCATCTTGCGCTGGTGATGGCGGTGGATGCGAAACTGCTGGTGCTGGACGAGCCGACGCTCGGCCTGGATATCCTCTATCGAAAGCAGTTCTACGACACCCTGCTGAACGACTATTTCGACGGCGACCGCACGATTGTTATCTCCACACACCAGGTCGACGAGATCCAGCACATCCTTACCGATGTGGTGTTTCTGGATCGTGGCCGGGTCCTGCTGGATCTCAGCGTCGAAGCCGTCGCGGCCCGGTTCACCGAGATCGTCTCGGCTCCGGGCCATGTCTCCGCCGCCCGGTCCCTGAAGCCAATGCATGAACGCCAGGTTTTTGACCGCAGCATCATGATCTTCGACGGTGTTGAGCGTGATCGTCTGGTCGGCCTCGGCGAACTGCGAACCCCCGGTCTCGCCGACCTCTTCGTCGCAATGATGAGAGGCGCTGTATGAACCACGACATCACGACATTGCCCTGGCACCAGACCTTCTGGTGGTCCGTGCGGCGGGAGCTCTGGGAGCACCGCGCAATCTGGCAGGCACCCCTCGCCGTAGCCAGCGTCATCCTCGCAGGTTTTCTGATCAGCACGTCGCGGCTGCCGAACGCCATGCGTGCCATCGAAACGACCGCCGCAGCCGCGCGCGCCGCCGATCCCGCCAACGCCAGGGCATTCACTTCCGCCGCAGAGGCGGCGGTCAGGTCCTCGAACGCGGTCGAAGCCGCCTACAGCTTCATGACCCTGGGGGTTCTGCTCTGTGCGATCCTGGTGGTGATGTTCTATGCGCTGGGCGCCCTCCACGGTGAACGGCGCGACCGCTCGATCCTGTTCTGGAAGTCCCTGCCAGTTTCGGACCTTACGACCGTGCTGGCCAAAGCGTTCGTGCCGTTGGCGATCGCTCCGGCTCTGGTATTCGCCATCGCCTTCGTCGCCCATCTGGTGATGCTGGTCTGGAGTACAGTGGTTCTGCTGGTCAACGGCCTCGACCCCGGCGTTCTGTTGAGCCACCTGCCCTTCCCCTTTTTGTGGTTGGCCATGGCGCGAGGTCTGGTGATCCTGACGCTGTGGTACGCGCCAGTGATCGGCTGGCTGTTGCTGGTCTCGGTCTGGGCCCGGCGGGCACCAATCCTCTGGGCCATAGGACCCCTGATCGCCCTGGCCGTCTTTGAGCGTGTGGCCTTCAACTCAACCCACCTGATGGCCACGATCCTGGGCCACCTGGCGCAAGGCGCTGCCCAGGCCTTCTCTGTCGAGGCCAAAGGCCAGGTACCGATCAGCGAGTTGGCCGATCTTGATCCAATGCACTTCCTTGGGGCGCCGGGACTCTGGATGGGCCTGACGTTCACCGCAGCCTGCCTTGTCCTCACTGCCCGATTGCGACGATACCGCGACCCGATCTGATCTCCTGATCAACGCCTGAACCTGACCCACCGCGCCACTCCTGGAGGAACGCGAATGACCCCTGCTGTCCTGAATTCCATCCCGACAATGCTTTGAGGGAGATCGCACCATGACCCTCGAATTCCCCCCCGACGCGCCCTTCATCCTTCACGCCGTCGCCGCAATAGCCCTGTTCGGTCACATCGGCGGTGGGACGGTGGGCATGATATCCGGCGGCATTGCCATGTTCGCCCCCAAGGGCGGACGCGCGCACAAGCTGGCCGGGACGGTCTTCTTCATCGCCATGTTGACCATGGCCGGCATCGCTGCCGTCGTCGCGCCGATGCTGGACAAGGCCCGGTGGACCAACACCACGGCGGCGGTCTTCACCCTCTATCTGGTCGCCACAGCC
>JANORH010000404.1:0-6618 GCA_031415215.1 Alphaproteobacteria bacterium
GCCCTCGCCGAAGGAAATCTTGCGGACGGTGAAGCTCTCGTCGATGCCCTGGCCGCCACGGGCGATGACAACGCCCTCATAGGCCTGGACGCGCTCGCGCTCGCCTTCCTTGATCTTGACGTTCACGCGGACGGTGTCGCCGGGGCGGAACTCGGGGATCTGCCGGACGGCCAGCAGGCGGTCGGCTTCTTCCTTGCGCAGTTCCTGAATGATGTTCGCAGCCATTTTACTCAATCCTTCCGGGCTTTATCGCCCTTTGCCTGTTGATTGGCGGGCAGCCGGTCCCACAAGTCGGGCCGCTGTTTCCGCGTGGTCTCGTCCCGCATCGCCTGCCGCCATTTGCGGATGCCCGCATGATGGCCGGAGAGCAGCACCTCGGGGATATCCAGCCCTTCGAACGTCCGCGGCCTGGTATACTGCGGATGCTCGAGGAGACCGTCCTCGAAGCTTTCTTCACTCAAACTCTCGGCCTGCCCCAGAACCCCCGGAACCAGCCGTACGCACGCCTCGATCGCCACCAGCGCCGCCGCCTCGCCACCGGCTAGCACCGCGTCGCCCACGGCGATTTCTTCGAATCCACGGGCGTCGAGCACCCGTTGATCCACCCCTTCAAACCGACCGCAAAGAACGATCAGCCCTGGCCCACTGGACCACTCATGAACCCGCGCCTGGGTCAGGGGCCTGCCCCGTGCGCTCATGTACAAAAGCGGCCGCCCCCGCCGCTCCACACTGTCCAGTGCAGCCGCGATGACGTCCGCTCGCATCACCTGACCAGGACCTCCACCCGCAGGGGTGTCATCCAGGAAGCCGCGCTTATCTTTGGAAAAGCCCCGAATGTCCACTGTTTCCAAGGACCAAAGCCCCTGTTCGCGCCAGGCCGTGCCGATCAGCGACACGCCGAGCGGGCCCGGAAAGGCCTCGGGAAACATAGTCAGGACGGAACAGTCGAAGGGCATAGGGGGTCAAAGCGCCGCTCACGCACGCTGCGTCAAGTCTCAGAAGCCGATCCGGTAGTGGCTGTAGTGACCAAGCAGACGTCGTCCACTGTCTGTACAGATCCGCCCCGCGCCAGCGATGCAGGGCGTGTCGTCGAACCGGATACCCTCGGTGAAGGCCAAATTCCGGGCCCAGGGAAAGTCGATCTCGCCGGGCTGTTCTGCGCGATAGCGATAGGCGACGCCGTTGCGAGAGCCGGACACAAAACCGTCCGGTCCACCCCGCGCGCGGATCGTGGCGGCTTCGGCGGCGATGGCGTCATAGGTCGGGCGATGGGCCGCGAAGTTCAACGTCGCCGCGACATCGCGCAGAGGCTGGATGGCCGGTGCGAACCCTCCGCAGAAGGCCAGCAGGATGGTCGGCGCCAGCCACGCCGTCATCGGCTCGCGCAACATGGCCCAGAAGCTCCAGCCCAGCAGGATCGGGACGGGTGCCACATAGATCGTGACAGCCAGCACCAGGATGGCCTCGCCGGGGACAATCTCCATCAGCCGACCGGACGCCAGGGTCACGCCCAGCACAATTATCATCCAGCCAGCCAGTGCCGCAGCCAGGGGCGTCTGCCAGATCGGCCTTATGGTTTCCGTAGCGTCCCCCATGTCGGCAACATGGGGCCAGGAGCCCCCCCTCGGCAAGGGCCGCTTGCTCGCACACCGGACCGAGCGTAATTCACGCGCCTTCGCAATTGCAGCATGGCCGCCCGCCAATGACCGACGCCGTCCAAACCCTCGTGGAATCGCTCCAGCTGGAGCGCCTTGAGTTGAACCTGTTCCGGGGGATCACCCCGGACGGCATGGGGCCACGCATCTTCGGCGGGCAGGTGATCTCACAGTCGCTGCTCGCGGCCTACGAGACGGTGGAGGAACGGGTCTGCCACTCGCTGCACTGCTATTTCATCCGGCCCGGCGATCCGCGCGTGCCCATCGTCTTCGAGGTGGACCGGTCACGCGACGGTGGCAGCTTCACCACGCGCCGAGTGGTGGCGGTGCAGCACGGCGAGCAGATATTCAACCTGGCCGCCTCGTTCATGGCCCCGCAGGATGGATTCGAGCACCAGTCGGACATGCCGACAGGCCCGCACTGGAGTGAGCTGCCCGACGAGGCCGAGATGATGGCGGAGTTCATCAAGACCGCGCCCGAGGAGATGAAAAAGTGGATGGGCCGGGAGCGTCCCATCGAAATGCGCGCTCAGGACGCTCGGGATTACTGGCGCAGCGGCCCCAAGCCTGCAGTGTCGCAAAACTGGTTCCGCTGCCGCACGCCGATCGGCGATGACGCCCACATGCACCAGGTGATCCTGGCCTATGCGTCGGACATGAACCTGCTGTCGACCGGGATGCGCCCGCATGGCGTCCACTGGCAGACCCCCGGCTTCCAG
Organism: Alphaproteobacteria bacterium; assembly: GCA_031415215.1. Classification (GTDB taxonomy): domain Bacteria; phylum Pseudomonadota; class Alphaproteobacteria; order Caulobacterales; family Caulobacteraceae; genus Phenylobacterium. The sequence goes on from JANORH010000404.1 coordinate 2,375, forward strand.
TCAGCCAGCCTGGATCACGCCATGTGGTTTCACAAAGCCACCGATTTCAACCAGTGGCACCTTTATGCCCATGACAGCCCTTCGGCGTCGGGCGGCCGCGGGTTCATCCGGGGTTCGATCTACGCCGAGGACGGGACCCTGGTCGCCTCGGTAGCACAGGAAGGCCTGATGCGGATGAGGGCAAAACCTTCCCTCCCTTAATGGACAGGGATGCGGTATTGGCCCTTTCGCAATTGCAACACGGTTGGATCGCCAATGGACACCCAGACCCTTGTCGAAACGCTCCAGCTGGAACGCCTTGAGGTCAACCTTTTTCGCGGCACGACGGCGGACGAGGAAGCCCGTGAGCGCATCTATGGCGGTCAGGTGATCGCCCAGGCGCTACTGGCGGCCTATGAAACGGTCGAGGACCGGGTGTGCCACTCGCTTCATTGCTACTTCATCCGCCCCGGTGACCCCAGTGTGCCGATCGTGTTTGATGTGGATCGGTCTCGTGACGGCGGCAGTTTCACGACCCGTCGCGTGATCGCCGTCCAGCACGGCAAGCAGATCTTCAACCTGGCAGCCTCGTTTCAAGTGCCGGAGGATGGCCTGGAGCATCAGTCAGAGATGCCCGCCGCGCCACCCTGGAGCGAGGTTGAGGATGACACGGAGCGCCAGAAGGTCGCGCTGAAAGATGCGCCGCCGGAGGCGAGGGCCTGGCTGGACCGCCCACAGCCCATTGAAATGCGCACCGTGGGTGGTCGCATGGATTTCACGCCCCGCGCCCGTGAGCCGGTTCAGCAGCTGTGGTTCCGCGCCAAGGACGCCATTGGCACAGATCCGCACATGCACCAGGTGATCCTGGCCTATGCCTCAGATATGAGCCTTCTCGGCACCTCGGTGCAGCCGCATGGGGTCAGCTGGCGCACCCCGGGTTTCCAGTCGGCCAGTCTGGACCACGCCATGTGGTTCCACCAGCCGACCGACTTCAACGAGTGGCATCTTTATCATCAGGAGAGCCCGTCGGCGTCAGGCGGGCGCGGGTTTAACCTTGGATCGATCTACCGCGCGTCGGACGGTGCCCTGGTGGCCTCCTGTGCTCAGGAAGGCCTGATGCGGATGCGCAAGCCGAAGGTGGGTTAGGCGTCGCCTGTCGCCAGGCGCTCGATGCGGCTGGCTGCGGCGTCAAGCGCGCCTACGGCCCGGCTCTCGATACGCCCGCGGTCAGCTTGCAGTCGTCCGACCTCGGTCTGCAGTGCGGCCAGGCGGCTCTTGGCGTCGTAAAGCTCGTCGGCAAGCAACAAGGCGCCCATCAGGAACAGGCGGGTGTCACCCAACTGGCCCATGTCGCGCGAGATCTGGCGCACCTGTTTGTCGAAAATCTTGGCCAGCTCGACCAGATGGGCTTCCTGACCGTCCTCGCAGCCCACCGCATAGGGCCGACCGTTCACGTCCACATTGATCTGGGCCATGGGTTCAGGCCTCCCGGACTTGGCCGCCAAGCGCGGCGCGGATTTCCTGGATGGCCCGCCCCAGCGCGACGGATGCCTGGGTGCCGGCGTCCTCCAACTCGCGTTCGCGGGCCTTGGCCTGGTCCAGCTGTGACGCCAGATTGGCGCGATCCTGATCGAACAGGCCGCCGGCATCGGCACTGGCGTCCTTGAGGCGCTGTGACAGACGTTGCTCAAGCACATACACGGCGCTTTCGAGCCGTTTCGCCGCCAGGTCCAGTGCGCTGTCGCCCAGGTTCATGGGTGTCTCCGAAGGCTTTCTGACCCTTTATGCCACAGACGCGCGAATCTGCGAATTCATGGCCGGTTTCTTGACCCGTTCCGCCCCGCGTGCGAGGCGAGCGCCCACAAATCCTCCAACAGAAACCTCAGGACCGATGCCCGCGCCGCTGAAAATCATGGCCGACGCCATCCGCGTGCTTTCGATGGATGCGGTCCACAAGGCCAAATCCGGACACCAGGGCATGCCGATGGGTATGGCCGATGTGGCCACCGTACTGTTCACCAGGTTTCTGAAATACGACGCCGCGCGTCCCGACTGGGCTGATCGCGACCGGTTTGTGCTGTCGGCGGGCCACGGCTCGATGCTGCTGTACGCCCTGCTGCATCTCACCGGCGTCAAAGCGGTGACCATGGACCAGATACGCAACTTCCGGCAGCTGGGTTCCAACACCCCGGGGCACCCCGAGTACGGCCACACGCCAGGCGTCGAGACCACCACCGGGCCACTGGGTCAGGGCCTGGCTACGGCGGTCGGCATGGCGATGGCCGAGCGCCATGTGAATGCGCGTTTTGGTGATGCGCTGGTCGACCATCGCACCTGGGTGGTCGCGGGCGACGGTTGCCTGATGGAGGGCGTCAGCCACGAGGCGATCAGCCTTGCCGGGCGGCTGAAGCTGTCCCGCCTGACCGTGCTGTTCGACGACAACAATACCACCATCGACGGCGAGGCCACGATCTCGGAGACCGGCAACCAGTTGGCCCGCTTCAAGGCGGCGGGTTGGGCGGTCAAGGCGGTCGACGGCCACGACCACGGCAGGATCGCCGCCGCAATGCGCTGGGCCATGCGCCAGGACAGGCCGACCATGATCGCCTGCAAGACCCTGATCTCGAAGGGCGCGGGGCCCAAGGAAGGCGACCCCCACAGCCACGGCTACACCCTGTTCGACGACCAGATTGCTGCCGCACGCAAGGCCATGGGCTGGACCGCCGAGCCCTTCACAGTGCCGGAGGACGTGCTGAAGCCTTGGCGGGCGGCGGGCCGCCGGGGTGCCAAGGTGCGCAAGTCCTGGGAGGTCGGGCTCTCGCAATCGCACCTGAAGTCCGAGTTCGAACGCGCGATGTCGGGTGACCTGCCCCTGCACGCCTATGCCGATATCGATGCCCATATCGCCAAGGCCGAAGCCGAGAAGCCCGCGGCAGCCACACGCCAGCACTCCGGTTCGGCGCTGGACAAGCTGATACCGGCGATCCCGGAGATGGTGGGTGGCTCCGCAGACCTGACGGGCTCCAACAACACGATCGTCAAGGGCATGGTCGCGTTTGACGCCCCCGACTATGCCGGTCGCTATGTGCACTATGGCGTGCGCGAGTTCGGCATGGCGGCGGCCATGAACGGCATGGCGCTGCACGGCGGCGTGATCCCCTATTCCGGGACCTTCCTGGTGTTCTCCGACTACAGCCGCCCGGCGATCCGCCTGGGGGCCTTGATGGGCGCGCGGGTGATCCATGTGATGACCCACGACAGTATCGGCGTCGGCGAAGACGGCCCGACCCACCAGCCGGTGGAGCATGTGGCCGCCCTGCGCGCGATCCCGAACCTCTTGGTCTTCCGGCCGGCGGATGCGGTGGAAACCGCCGAGTGCTGGAAACTGGCGTTGGAGGCGCGGACCACGCCCTCGGTGATGGCGCTGTCACGTCAGAAGGTGCCTGCATCGCGGACGATCGTCGCCGCCGAGAACCTGTCGACGCGTGGCGCCTACCAGCTGGCAGGCGCGGAACATCCGGCCCAAGTGACGATCTTCGCGTCGGGCACGGAGGTTTCGGTTGCGCTTGACGCACGCGCCTTGCTGGAAGCTGATGGGATTGGCACCCGTGTCGTCTCGACGCCGTGCTGGGAGCTGTTTGCCGCACAGTCGAGCGACTACCAGGCCGCCATCATCGGCGAGACGGACGTCCGCGTCGCCGTGGAAGCTGGAATTCGCATGGGCTGGGAGCGCTTCATCGGCGAGGACGGCGTCTTCGTCGGCATGAACGGTTTCGGGGCCAGCGCCCCGGCGGAGGTGCTCTACAAGCACTTTGCGATCACCGCCGAGGCTGTGGCGGCGGCGGCACGAGCGAAGCTTTAGGTCGATGCGACTCGGCACACCACTTTCACCCTCCGCCATCAGGGTCATGCTGCTGGGCTCGGGCGAGCTCGGCAAGGAAGTGGCCATTGAGTTGCAGCGGTTGGGTTGCGAGGTGATTGCCGTCGACCGTTATGCCCACGCGCCGGCGATGCAGGTGGCGCATCGCAGCCACGTGATCGCCATGACCGACGCGGCAGCCCTTCGCGCTCTGGTCGAGGCCGAGCGGCCGCACCTGATCGTTCCCGAGATCGAGGCAATCGCCACAGATGAACTGGCGCGGATCGAGGCCGATGGGCTGGCAACCGTGATCCCCACGGCGCGGGCTGCGCAGTTGACCATGAACCGCGAGGGTATCCGGAGGTTGGCGGCTGAAGAGCTTGGACTGGCCACCAGCGCCTATGCC
>JANORH010000405.1:0-27350 GCA_031415215.1 Alphaproteobacteria bacterium
CCCGCAGGGCGTGGTGGAGGGGGCGGGACCCCCTTGTGAATGGGCGGCGCGTCACTTGGGCGAGAACGCCAAGGTGTACGCCGTCTTTGGATCCAGGGTCCTCGGATACACCCCCTGTGCCACCGCCATGTCACTGAACGCCTTCCAGCGCGCATCGGTCATGGCACCGACCGAAACCCCCTCGGCACCGTCGATGATTTTGTAGCTCCGCAGTTTTTCACGCGCCTGGGCCAGCACGTCGGCAGTCATCTCGGGATTGTCCTTGCGGATCAGCGCGTCAGCTGCGGCGGGATCGCCCGCCAGATAGTCACGCCAGCCCTGGGCCGAGGCGTCAACGAACGCCTTCACCGCCGCCGGGTTCTTCGCAATCATGCTGTCCGTGGCCAGCACCATGGTGGCGTAGCCGGGGTAGCCCTCGTCGGCCAGCAGGAACACCCTGGTCTTGAGACCGGCCATCTTCTCGATGGTGTAGGGTTCGGAGGTGACATAGCCCTGCTGGGCGGCGCGTTTGTCGGACAGGAACGGCGCTGAATTGAAGTTGTACTTGCGCACCTGATCGTCGGTGAACCCGTACTTGGCCTTCAGCCAGACCCAGAACGCCGTGACCGAGGCGTCGGACAGCAGGATCGGATGGCCCTTCAGATCGGCGATTTTCTCGACGCCGGTGTCCGGGTGGGCGATCAGCACCTGGGGGTCCTTCTGCATGAAGGCGGCGACCGCTTTCACCGGCACGCCCTCCTGCGCCAGGTTCATGACGATGAAGCTGTTGGAGCCCATACCCAGTTCGACGGCGTTGGAGGCCAGCAGCTGGGGGACGTTCACGCCGGGTCCGCCTTGCACGATCTCGACCTTGAGCCCGCGCTTCGCATATTCGCCGGACGCCAACGCCTGATAGAATCCGCCGTGTTCGGCCTGAGCGCGCCAGTCGGTGGCGAAGCGGATCGTCACCGGCGCGTTGGCGGACGGCGAGGCGGCTTCGTCCTTTTTCCCCGGAGAACACGCCGCCAGCAGCGTGGCCGCCGCAAACGCCAGGGTACGCAAGACTTTCATGAAAACTCCCGACTTGAACCGCACAAAGGTTAGGGCGGAGCGGCGGAGGTTCCAAGGGGCAGATAGCAAGAGGGCGGCGCTTCGGTTGCCCGAAACTCCGCCCTCTCATACAGATCCGTTGGGGGACCTGTGCCTCTTGGCCGACTGTCAGTTCGGTTCCGGGTTGCCCCGTGGTTTTCCCTGACCGCCGATGTCAGACTTTCCGGTTGGTCCCGGGTTACCCCGAGTCCTGGCCTTCCAATCCGCCACTCCGCTCGCTTGGCTTCCAGGTCCACCGTTGCCGGTTTTTCCGTCCGCCCGCGCCGCAGTTCCTGTCGGCAAGGTAACGGTGCGCTCGATCAAATTCCTGCGCAAGATGGTCGATGTGACCCTCGGTGAATCACCGGTTGGAAACCGGTGGAGATCCGGTGGATTGTCGTCCGGATATTTCGGAAAATCAGACTGTTCCTGTTGTCCACAGGAACGTGGAATCAGGCCGGGCGACCGGTCGCCAGCGCCTCGCGCCGACCTTCCAGCGTCAGCCATTCTTCTTCGGCTGAGGCGACCTCAGCCTGCCTGGTTACCAGCGCCTTTGTGAGCCTCTGGAAGCTCGCCGGGTCGCGTCCGTAGAGGCCAGGATCGGCCAGTGAGGTTTCCAGCTTTGCGATCTCGGTTGGACCCTGGGCGATGAGGGCCTCCAGTTCTTCCAGCCGCCGCTGGTCCTTGTAGGTCAGCTTGGCCACGGCCTTGGGTGGGGCTGGTTTCGCGGGGATGGTGGACTTGGCGGTTTCGGCCTTTGACAGCGCGCCAAAAAAGCCGGGATTCTGGCGAATGAAATCCTGCCAGCCGCCGGGTGTCTCTACGGCGCGGCCTGTGCCGTCCAGCCCGATGGTCGAGGTGGCCAGCCGGTCGATGAAGTCGCGGTCGTGGCTGACCAGGATCAGGGTGCCCTCGTAGTCGGCCAGCAGGTCTTCCAGAAGGTCCAGGGTGTCCATGTCGAGGTCGTTGGTAGGTTCGTCCAGCACCATGACATTGGCGGGATTGGCCAGCGCGCGGGCCAGCAGCAGGCGGTTGCGCTCGCCGCCCGACAGGCTCTTGACCGGCTGGCGCAGCTGGCTCTCGCGGAACAGGAAGTCCTTGGCGTAGGCGTTGACGTGCTTGGGCAGGCCGCGCACCAGCACCTGGTCACCGCCCAGTGGGGTCAGCACATCCTTCAGTGTCATCTCGGGCGACAGCGCCGCACGGGCCTGGTCGATGTAGGCGACGGTCAGGTTGGTGCCCAGCTTGACCTCGCCGGAGTCCACGGCGATCTCGCCCAGCAACAGCTTGACCAGCGTCGTCTTGCCGGCCCCGTTCGGTCCGACGATGGCGACCCGGTCGCCGCGCAGAATGCGGGTGGAAAAATCCTTGAGGATCACGCGCTCGCCGAACGCCTTGTTCAGACCCTTGGCCTCGACAACGCGTTTTCCAGAAAGCGCCGAGCTTTCCAGGCCCATATGCATGGCGCCGCGAACTTCCTTCTGGCGTTCAGATTTCTCTTCGCGAAGCGCCACGAGGCGGCGGCGGCGGCCTTCGTTGCGGGCGCGCCGGGCAGTGACGCCGCGCTCCATCCAGTGCTGTTCACGCTGCAGCATCTTGTCGAGGCGGCGTCCTTCCTCGGCCTGTTGGGCTTCGATCTTTTCGACCCAGTCCTCGAACCCGGCGAACCCCGCGTCGAGGCGGCGCACCTGTCGGTGTTCCAGCCAGAAACAGCGCTGGGTGACCCGCTCCAGAAACGCCCGGTCGTGGCTGACGATCAGCGCGGCCGCGCGACTGGCGCCGATCTGGGCTTCCAGGGTCTCGATGGCCAGGATGTCAAGGTGGTTGGTGGGCTCATCCAGCAGGATGACGTCCGGGTCCTCGGCAAACGCCTTGGCCAGCGCCGCGCGCCGGGTCTCGCCGCCTGACAGGCCTTGTGTGGATTTCGCTGGATTGATGCCGAACGCGTCCAGCGCCGCCTCGGCCAGATAGTCTGCCGCCCCGCCTGACGTGGCGTGGTCCAGCACCGTGGCACCGGTGATCTCCGGCTCCTGCGGCACAAAGGCGACCGTTGTGCCGGGTGTAACCGTGCGATCCCCGTGGTCCGCCTCGATCTGGCCTGACAGGATCCGCAGCAGAGTCGATTTGCCGGCACCGTTGCGCCCCACCAGACAGGCGCGGTTGCGCGCATCCAGCGCGAGGTCCACGCCGTCGAACAGCATCATTGGCCCGTCTGCGAGACGGACCTGTTTCAAGGCAAGGATGGGGGCTCTCATCGGCGCGCTGTCCTACAGGGTCCGGCCAGCGAAGCAAGTTCGCGCTTCAGTGACGGCCGCAGTCGGACTACACCCCGGCCATGGCGGGCGAACCTTTCTGGCGTCGAAAGACCCTTGGGCAGATGACGGTCTCCGAGTGGGAAAGCCTTTGCGACGGCTGTGGCCTTTGTTGTCTGGTGCGCTTTGAGGACGAGGCGACGGGCGTGGTGATCCCGACGCGGGTGCATTGCAAACTGTTCGACGCCGAAGCCTGCCGATGCTCGAACTACGCCGAGCGCCACGTTCACGTGCCCGATTGCGTCAAACTGACGCCACACAATATCCAGGCGCTTGAATGGATGCCGAGGAGCTGCGCCTATCGTCGGCTGCACGAGGGGCGCGATCTGGCGGATTGGCATCCTCTGGTGTCGGGCGATCCGGAGAGCGTGCATCGGGCCGGCATCTCGGTCCGTGGCCAGACCATCAGCGAAGAGGTTTTGGCTGAACCGGAAGATGCCCTCGAATTTGCGGCATGGGATCTGATGGACGAGCGGGGCGACGATTGAATTGTGACAAATATGCCACATCACGCCTTGCGTGACGGAATGGCTCACCCAATCTAGAAGCCAGACCTGACACCACGATCATTGAAGGATTCGAACCAGCTTGGCGCGCGACCCCTATCTGGAGCTGGGCGTATCCCGGACGGCGACGGCAGCCGAAATCCGCAAGGCGTTCCACAAGCTCGCCAAAGCGAACCATCCGGACACCAATCCGGGAAACGCCGCCGCTGAAGAGCGGTTCAAGAAGGTGAGCGCTGCGTTCGACATCATCGGTGATGTCGAGAAACGCAAAAAGTTCGATGCTGGCGCTATTGATGCGGACGGTCGGGAAAGCATGGGTGGTTTCGGTGCCGGGAGCCCCTTTGGCGCGCGGCCGGGTTCGCGCAGTGGCGGATCGAGGGCAGAATCCTTTGAAGGGGCTGACCTGGGCGATATTCTGGGTGAAATGTTCGGCGGGGCCCGGGGCGGTCGGCCCGGCGGCCCCGGTGGGGGCGGCTTCGGCGGTTTCGCCCCGCGTGGCGCAGATGTGCGTGCCAGGCTGGAGATCGATCTGGTCGACGCCATCCGGGGCGGCAAGCGTCGGATCGCGTTCTCGGACGGGCGCACGATCGATGTGACGATTCCCAAGGGCGCGCAGGATGGCCAGACCTTACGCCTGAAGGGGCAGGGTGGGCCAGGTCGCGGCGGGGCCGGCGACGCCTTCATCGAAATCGCCGTCCAGCCACACGCCATCTTCCGACGCGAGGGCGAGGATCTGGTCATGGACCTGCCCGTGGCCTTCTATGACGCCGTGCTGGGCGGCAAGGTCGAGGCCGCGACCCCGGATGGGCCGGTGACCCTGACGGTTCCCAAGGCCGCCAATACGGGCACCCGGCTGCGGTTGAAGGCACGGGGACTGGTCGACGCCAAAGGCCAGCGTGGCGACCTGTTCGCCCGGTTGGTGGTGACCTTGCCAGAGGAGCCGGACGAGGCACTTGAGGCGTTTGCTGTCCAACAGCGCAAGGACCGGCCCTATGTGCCGCGCCGTCGTAGCTAAACTGTGGCGAACTCAAGAGCACGACAGCTTGAAGTGGATACCGGTTCAAGCGCCCGTCGTGCTCTAAACAGAGGAAAACGAGCCTGTTTATCCGTTTCAGATGATTCCATTGAAACGCACACGCTCTAGGCGAAGGCGCAGGCTTGTTTAAGATCGCGTTCAGCCGGGGTTCAGTCGCACCGGTGCAGAACAGGCCCGTCATGAAGTTTTTCGCCATCCTCGTCGTCCTGATCGCCGCCGCGACGGCGCCGGTCGTGGCGCAGGCGCAAGGCGGGATTCGGGGATTCGCTGGCGATCAGGATCAGGCGCGCGAAGGCGTTCGCTCGGGTCGCCAGACCCCCCTGTCGCGGGTTCTGCAGATGATCGGGTCGCGCTATCCGGGCAGGCACCTGAACACCACGCTGGGCGATGCCGGCGGCAAGCCCGCCTACTATGTGCAGTGGCAGATGGAAAACGGCCGGGTGGTCGTCTTCGTCGTGGACGCCGAGTCTGGACAAATCATGGGCCGCCAAGGCGGCTGAACTACGAGATCAATCAAAGGAAGGGACGCAATTGCGCATCCTGCTTGTTGAAGACGATCCGGATCTGTCGCGACAGCTGAAGCTGGCGCTGGCCGACGCCGGCTATGCGGTAGATCACGCCCCCGACGGCGAAGAGGCCCAGTTCCTGGGCGAGACAGAGCCCTATGACGCCGTGATCCTGGATCTTGGCCTGCCCAAGGTCGACGGCGTGACTGTGCTGGAACGCTGGCGGCGCGAGAACATGGCGACCCCGGTGCTGATCCTGACCGCGCGGGGCGGCTGGAGCGAAAAGGTAGCCGGCTTTGACGCTGGTGCCGATGACTACCTGACCAAACCTTTCCACACAGAAGAACTGCTGGCCCGCTTGAGAGCGCTGCTGCGTCGGTCGGCCGGTCATGCGACGCCCAGCCTGTCGATCGGCGGTCTGCGCCTGGACCCTCGCGCTGCGCGTGCGACGGTCAATGGCGAGCCGCTGCGCCTGACGTCGTTGGAGTATCGTCTTTTGCACTATCTGATGATGCATCAGGAGCGTGTGATCAGCCGCACCGAACTGGTCGAGCACCTCTACGATCAGGACTTCGACCGCGACAGCAACACCATCGAGGTGTTCATAGGGCGCGTGCGCAAAAAGATCGGCGCAGACCGTATCGAGACAGTACGGGGCCTCGGCTATCGTCTGACCTGCCCCGCCGACGAGGTAAACGCCTCGGCCTCAGACACGTGAAGCTGGGGGCTCTGGCCCGACCATCACTGGCACGGCGGCTTGTGCTTCTGGCCGTCGGATGGAGCTTTGCGGCCCTGGTGGTCACCGCCGTCGTACTGGCGCTGCTGTTCCAGCAGGCGGCGCTGCGGCGTTTCGACCAGACCCTGGGCATACTGGTCGACAATCTGATTGCCGGGTCGACCTACGAGAACGGATCCATGATCGCGCCGGCGTTCACGGACGCCAGGGCGCTTCGCGTCTATTCCGGTCTCTATTGGGCAATTGCGGAGCCGACGCGCGATGGTCGCCTTTTGACGCGAGCATCGTCGAGATCCCGATCGCTGTGGGACACCGAGCTTCGCCCGCCCGTCGACCTGCTGCAGCGGGTACGGGAAACCCCTGGACGGCTGGTTGCCTTTGACGCGGTGGGCCCGCAGCCGGGTGAGCGCCTGCGCGGTGTGGCCAGGATCGCTACAATTGATGGTCATGAGTCAGTGTTTCTGGCCGCCGAGGACCGCGCGCCAATTGATCGCGATGTCCGGAATTTTATCGCCGCCACTGCCCTCGCCTTCGTGGCGCTGGGGGGTGGATTGATTGCCGCAGTCATCGTGCAGGTGCGCGTAGGCCTGCGTCCGCTGTTTCGTCTGCAGGGTGAGGTGGCAGCTGTGCGCCGGGGAAAGGCTGACCGCGTGCAGGAAGCCTATCCGACCGAACTGGAGCCGCTGGCAGAAGAGCTCAATGCGCTGGTTCTGCACAACCAGGAGACCGTGGAGCGACAGCGGACCCACGTCGGCAACCTGGCACACGCCCTGAAGACCCCGATCTCGGTGATGATGACCGAAGCCGGCCAACGACCTGGTGTTCTTGCCGAAGTCGTCGCCCGGCAGGCCGAACTTATGCGCCAACAGGTCGACCATCACCTGCGCCGCGCACGCGCCGCAGCCAGAGCTCAGGGGCCCGGGGAGCGAACGCCCGTCGCAGAGGTCCTGGATGAGCTGTCCCGGACCCTGGAACGCATCTTCCAGGAGAAGGGCATCGCGATCGACTGGGATGCGCCGGATGACCTCTGGTTTCAGGGTGAGCGGCAGGATCTGCTGGAGATTGCGGGCAACGCGATGGAAAACGCGGGCAAGTGGGGCAAGCGGCGCGTTCGGGTCCGCGCCGCGGGTATCAGTCCGGAACGCTGGCGCTTGACTGTAGAGGATGACGGCCCCGGTTTGCCTCCGGAACGACGTGACGAGGTCGTCCGACGCGGCGCGCGCCTCGATGAAAACGCCCCTGGGTCCGGTCTTGGCCTGTCCATTATAGATGAGCTGGCGAGGGCCTATCGTGGCTCGCTGTCGCTGGGTGTTTCGTCGCTTGGCGGCCTGGCCGTGCAGATCGACCTCCCGCAAGCCGAGGCTTGATACTGTCAGGCTTCTCAAAGTCTTAACTCTACGGAAGCCATGCTTTGTAAATCGAAGGTCTGGATCTGAAGAGTGATGGCCGCGCTCCCTGCCGAAAAGGCTGCGATCCTGCGCAAGCTGGTAGAGACCGCGCCATGCCGGGTCGTCGCCAGTCTTCAGCAAGCCTTGGCGCAAACGACCGACGATAGCGCGCTGGGTTGTGTGCGTCGGTTGGTGGATGCCGAGATCGCGGATCGGTCCTTTCGAGGTGCTGTCCTGTCTCCGGTCGCTCCTATGTTCATCGGCCCGGGAAACAGCGCCCGCGCGCTGACCTTCCCGAACCGGGCGCTGTCCCTGATCTGGCTCGGGCTGAAATCCGTCGAGGGCGCTTCGATACTGGAGGCACAGGCGGCGCGTGGGCTGGCCGAGAAAACCCGAGGCTGGGACGACAGCTATGATCGGCTGGCGGCCGCTGCGGCCCGCGGACTCCGGGATCGCCAAACCGATGACTTCCGCGTCGCCGCAGAGGTTTGTGACAGTGCCCATCCGGACGGCGCGGCGGCCCTGGCCAGTTGCCTGGAAATCGCCCCTGTCGTGCGACGGGCTACCGGAAAACTGCCAGCGTGGATTGCCCATGCCAGCAGCGAGACAGCGGCCGCAGCCCGATTGGCCTACAATGATGCCGTAGACATCTCTGAAGACGCTGGCCCGCGTTTCTTTGAAATGCTGGCCGCCCAGCTTGCACACCCATGGATGGTGCTGCGGATCATTTCGGCCGTCATGGAGCGACCGACTGAACGCTACATGGCCGATACAGAGCTCGCCGATTTCGTGGTCAAGGTGATGGACGAAATCGAGGTGACCATCGTCGCTATCGACAACCTTGATCAGGACGGTGGCGCTGCGGCTGGCCAATTCGCCGCCAGCGCGACCGAGATCGCTGTCAGCCAGATCGCCGAGATCGAGACCAACTTCGAAATGAGCCGCAAACGCGGGTGGGGAAACCGGGTGCAGAAGCAGCGCCTGCGCCTTGCCGCCGTCGTGGAAAGCCAGCTTCGCGCCGCAGAGGCGGCGACACTCGACGTGCTGCCGATGCACACGACCCGGCTGCACGGCGTTCAGCGCACCCTGCCGCTGCTGGATGACGCGCCAGATCCGCTTAGGGTCAACCGCGCCAGAACACTGCTTGCCTTTGTGGAAGACCTGCGGACCGCAGCCAACCATGGCGGCTTCTCAACCGCCCGCAGCAAGCTGATCGAAAAACTTGCCGAGTTCCTTGCGAACTATGTCGAGGACGTGCTCGGGCTGATGCGAAGCGGCGAGGTGGATGATCTGTCCAATGCTGGTGCCTTTCTTGAGGTGCTGGCCGACTTCAGCGATCATGTGGCCGGCGATAAGGCGGGCGAACTGGTGCGACGGCGGGCCCAGGCCGCGTTTTCAGCACCACCTGCCGCAAGGACGCAAAACTAAGAGTCCTGCTCGCGCGTTGTAGAACTTTCCGCTACACGCGCTGTTATGTTGCTTTTCTGGGTCGTGGCCGGAGTTCTAGCCGCCGTTTCGGCGGGCCTGATCCTGTTTCGCGCTGCCGGCGCGGTCAAATCAACAGGGTCCGTTGACCCTGGGCAAATTCTCTATCAGCGCCAACTCACCGAGATCGATGATCTGGTCGAACGTGGCCTGATGGGCGAGGCGGAACGCAAAGGCGCGCATGCCGAGGCGGGGCGTCGTCTGCTGGTCGCCTCCGAGGTGCCGGTGCAGACCTGGGTCGCCGACCCGCGGGCCCGCGGTCTTGTGCTGTTGGCGGCCGTCGCCGTCCCGGCGCTGGCGCTGGGGCTGTACCTGCAGCTAGGCGCGGCGGGAACGCCGGACCAGGGCTATGCCACCCGTCTTGCGGCCTGGCAGAAGTCCGATCTCACCACGCTCAGCCCGCCGGAGATCGCCGCCGTGCTGCGACAGGCCGTCGAGGACCGGCCCAACGATGCCGAGGGCTACCGGCTGCTGGGCCTGGCGGAGGACGCCTCACAGAATCCCATCGCCGCCCTTCAGGCGCTTCGCCGTGCCGCCCAACTGGCCCCCCAGCGGGCCGACATCTGGCGCATGCTGGGTCAGGCGGCCTTCTCGGCGTCGGGGGGCAAGGTGACCGGCGAGGCCCAGGCTGCGTTTGAGCGGGTTCTGGCTATTGAGCCCGGCGACCCCGCTGCACGTTTCTTTCTGGCCCAGGGCAAGGCGGAAGCCGGACGGCCCGTCGAGGCGGCGAGCGATCTCCGCGCCCTGCTGGCGGACATGCCGCCCGGCGTCGAAGGCCGCGTTGAAGTTCAGACCCGTCTGGCGAGCCTGGAGGGCAAGCCGGCGCCTGTCACCGCCGATCCTCAGCAACTGGCCATGATCCAGGGAATGGTCGATGGCCTGGCGGCCAGGCTCAAGGCTGATCCCGACAACGCCGAGGGCTGGGTGCGTCTCGTGCGGGCCTATGCCGTGCTGGGCGATGTCAAGAACCGCGACACCGCGTACGCGACCGCACGGGCCCGGTTTTCCAGCGCACCCCCCATACTTCAACAACTGGACGAGGCCGCCCGCGCGGAGCCGATGCGATGAACCTTATGCCGAAATCCCGCAAGGCGCGGATGCGCCTGCTGTTGCTCTCGATCATTGCGCCGGTCGTCGCCTCCGCGACCGGCCTGGCCCTGTGGGGCATGCGCGATTCGATTTCATTCTTTTACACGCCGGGTCAGGCTGCTGCGGCCAAACCTGAACCCGGTCGGGCGATCCAGCTGGGCGGCCTGGTTGCCGTGGGCTCCGTGGTCAAACACGCCGATGGCCGGGTGGAGTTTACGGTGCAAGACAAGCTGGCCGCCGACCGCGTGGTCTATCAGGGCGATTTGCCGGACCTTTTCCGCGAAGGCCAAGGCATTGTCGCAGAGGGCTCATACCAGTCTGACGGCATGTTCAAGGCCACCCGCGTGCTCGCCAAACACGACGAGAAATATATGCCCAAGGAAGTTGCCGACGCTCTGAAAGAACAGGGTGAGTGGCGTGGCGAGGGCGCGCCACCACCGGCCTACGGTCCCCCAGCCTCCCCGGTTTCCGGGGGCGGCAAGAGCAACCCCACATGATTGCTGAAGTCGGCGCGTTATCCCTGATTATGGCGCTGGCGCTTTCCGTGGGCCAGGTCGTTCTATCCGCCTTTGGACGAATTCGACGGTCCCCGGCTCTGGCCGGTGCCGGCGAAGGCGCGGCGCTGGCGGCGTTCCTGGCTGTTGCGACCGCTTTTGCCGCCTTGATGCACGGCTTCATTATTTCGGACTTCTCGATTGCCAATGTGGCGGCCAACTCGCACTCGCAGAAACCCCTGCTGTACCGGATCGCCGGAACCTGGGGGAGCCATGAAGGTTCGATGTTACTGTGGTGCCTGGCGCTCACCGGGTTTGGCGCAGCGGCGGCCGGGCTGGGAGGCAGTCTCCCGCGCGGCCTTCGCGCTTCGACCGTCGCGGCTCAGGGCGTACTTGGAGCTGTGTTCCTTGCCTACACGGTGTTCGCCTCCAACCCGTTGATGCGATTGGCGCAGCCCCCTGTCGAAGGGCGCTCCCTCAACCCTCTGCTTCAGGACCCGGCGCTGGCCGTCCATCCGCCGTTCCTCTACGCCGGCTATGTTGGCATGTCGGTGGTGTTCTCACTGGCGATCGGGGCCCTGGTCGAGGGACGCGTCGACGCGGTGTGGTCGAAATGGGTGCGGCCGTGGACACTGGCAGCCTGGAGTTTTCTGACCATCGGCATCACGCTTGGAGCCTTCTGGGCGTACTACGAACTGGGTTGGGGCGGCTGGTGGTTCTGGGATCCGGTGGAGAATGCCAGTTTCATGCCCTGGCTGGTGGCCACGGCGCTTTTGCATTCGGCCATTGTGACGGAAAAACGCGGTGCCCTGGCCGGCTGGACGCTGTTTCTGTCGTTGGCGGCCTTCACTTTTTCCATGCTGGGGGCCTTCCTGGTCCGGTCCGGCGTCCTGACATCGGTGCACGCCTTCGCAGTGGATCCGACCCGCGGCGTCCTGCTGTTGATGATCCTGGGCGCGACCTCGGGCATCGGTTTCGCGCTCTTTGCCTGGCGCGCACCCAGGCTGGGGCAGGGCGGCCTGTTCGCGCCGATCAGCCGTGAAAGCGCGCTGGTGCTGAACAATATCCTGCTGGCTGCGGCCACGGTCACGGTCTTGCTGGGCACCCTTTATCCGCTGATCCGCGACGCCATGACCGGAGAGGCGATATCGGTAGGTCCTCCCTATTTCAACCTGACCTTTACGCCTTTGATGGCGGCGCTGCTGATCCTGCTGCCAGCAGGTCCGTTGATGGCGTGGAAGCGCGGTGACCTGCGCGGTGTCGCCCAGCGGCTGTGGGTCGCGGTCCTGATCGCGGCGGCATCGGGCGTCCTGACAATTGCGCTGGTCAGCCCGAAGAAGGCTTTCGGGGCGCTTGGCGTGGCCCTCGGATTCTGGCTCATCGCGGGCGCGTTGACCGAGATTGTCGAGCGTACGCGCGCCTTCCGCGTGCCCGCGTCACAAACCTTGCGCCGCCTTGTCGGCCTGCCGCGCGGGGCCTGGGGCATGACCCTGGCTCATCTGGGTCTCGGCGTGTTTGTGCTGGGCGCGGTCTTTGAGACAACCTGGAAGCTTGAGGCGGCTGAGGCTTTGCCGGTCGGCGGGGGTCTGGGTATCGGTGCTTACCAGGTCAGGCTTGACGCCGTGGATCCGGTGAAAGGCGCAAACTTCGACGCAGATCGCGCGACTCTGACGGTGACGCGCAACGGCCAGCCGGTGTGCGTCGCACAACCCGAACAGCGATTGTTCACAGCCGGTGGGGAAACAACCTCTGAGGTCGGTCTCTGTTACCAGGGAGCCTCCCACATCTATCTGGTGCTGGGCGAGCGGCGCGACGATGGCGTTGAACCCCGATGGATGGTCCGCGCTTACTGGAACCCCTGGGCAACACTGATCTTCCTGGGTCCGGTGATTATGGCTCTGGGCGGGTTCGTCTCGCTCAGTGACCGGCGGCTCCGGCTGGGCGTGGGCCGCCGCCGAGATCAAAAGGCATGACCTGGCGCGCGCTTCTGGTTGGTCTTGCCGGCGCGCTTTGCCTGGCTGCCGCCTCTGATCCGGCGGAGCGGTTGCCCGATCCTGCCCAGGAAGCTCAGGCGCGGAGCATCTTCCGCGATGTGCGCTGTCTGGTCTGCCAGAACGAGTCCATCGACGACAGTCAGGCCGAATTGGCCGCGGACCTTCGAAAGATCGTCCGTGAACAGGTCAGCGCCGGTCGCAGCGATGGAGAGATCAAGCGATTTCTGATCGACCGGTATGGTGAGTTCGTGCTCCTGACGCCGCAGTTCTCGGTGGGAAATCTGGCGCTGTGGGTCGCTCCGTTTCTCGTGGTTCTGGCAGGAGCCGGTCTGTTGATGGCGCGCCTCAGATATCGACCCGCCGAGGCTGACTTGACCGCTGCTGAAGCCGAGCAGCTGCGACGGATCGTCAGGGATGAAACACACTGACATCTTTGCGCCCAACATTGGACGTTAAGCCGGGCTTAGGCTGACCTGATAGTAGGGTCAGGGCGTTGCACTTCTGCGCAACACTCCTAGGTTATTCAGGTGCGCCCGCCTCCCCAAGGGCGTGCCCAGGGAAATGAACACTGATGACGACGAAGAAGACGGGTTATCTGCTAGGCGCTGTCGCAGGCATTGGTGTCATGGCCGCCGCCGTGGCCGGTGCCGGCATTCAATTGCCGTCCGCGAATGGCCAGATGCAATCCGGCGGGCTCATCAGAGCGTCCACGGTGCCGATCTTTGCGCCGCCACCTGGCGCGCCCATGAGTTTTGCCGATATCTTCGAGCGGGTTTCCCCCGCCGTGGTATCAATCAACGTCACCAGTCGCGCAGGAGCCGCTCCGATGCGGCAGATTCCCGGATTGCCAGGCCTTCCGTTTGGCGGAAGTCCGCGCGGCCCGCAGGGTGGTGACGATGGCGACGGCGACGGTGCCCAGGGGCCTGGCCAGTCGCGCCGACCCACCCAGCAGTCCTCCGGGTCTGGGTTCTTCATCTCGGCTGACGGTTACATCGTCACCAACAACCACGTTATCGAGAACGCCGAGACCATCAAAGTCGTCTTGAAGGACGAGCGCGAACTCGAGGCCGAAGTCGTCGGTCGAGACGAGTCCACCGATCTGGCCGTGCTTCGGGTCAAGGGCGGACGCGGCCCCTTTCCGTTCGTCAATTTTGAAGACGCGGCAAAGCCGCGCGTCGGCGACTGGGTGATCACCGTCGGCAATCCCTTTGGCCTGGGCGGCACTGCCACGGCCGGGATCATTTCTGCCTATGGTCGGGATATCGGTGAGACGTTCGTCGACTACATCCAGATCGACGCTCCGATCAATCGCGGCAATTCTGGTGGCCCGACGTTTGACGTCTTCGGCAGGGTGATCGGCGTCAACACGGCCATCTTCTCACCTTCCGGCGGCTCGGTCGGGATCGGCTTCGCCATTCCGGCAGAAGTCGCCGACTCGGTCACCAAACAGCTGATCAACGGCGGCAAGATCCAGCGCGGCTACATCGGGGCCACCATCCAGAATTTCACACCGGAATCTGCCGAAGCCTTGGGCTTGGGCGAACAGAAAGGTGCCATTGTCGCCGATCTCTCTCCGGGCGGCCCATCGGCGAAAGCCGGACTTCAGGTGGGCGACGTGGTTGTTTCTGTGAACGGGACGGCGATCAAAAGTTCGACTGAATTGACCCGGCAGGTGGCCCGCGTCCGCGCCGGGGATGTTCTCCGCCTTGACGTCATTCGCGAAGGCAAGCGGCGCGCGATTGATATCCGCTCGGGCGTCCGCCCCTCGGAACGTGACCTGGCGTCCAACGACAATACGTCCGGCGGCGCTGACGGTCGTCCGCCAGGTCCGGGTGTGCTGGCCAAAGCGCCGGTGCTGGGCATGTCGGTCGGCCCTCTCGATGAGGCGGCCAGAACCCGCCTCAATCTTCCCGCCGAGGTTCGCGGCGCGCTGGTTGAGACCGTTGACCAGAACTCGGACGCGGGCTCAAAGGGATTGCGTCGTGGCGATGTGATCACCCGGGTCAATGACCGTGCGGTAGCGACACCGACCGATCTGGTGGCCGCTGTTGAGGCTGCGAAAAAGGCCGGTCGGACCAGTGTTCTGATGGGTGTTCTGCGCGGTGGCCGCACCGCCTTCCTGCCGATCAAGATTTCGGGGTAAGCTCCCCTCCGGACAAGGACGGGAATCACATGCGGATCCTGATCGTCGAGGACGACCTGGAAGCGGCCGAGGCCATGGCACGCGGCCTGACGGAAGCCGGGCACGACTGTACGCGCGGCGTCGATGGCCAGGAGGGGCTGACCGCCGCCCGTGACGGGACCTACGACGTCATGGTCGTGGATCGCATGATGCCCCGGATGGATGGTATCCAGCTGGTGGAAACGCTGCGTCGCGAGGGTGACCGCACGCCGGTACTGTTCCTGTCGGCGCTGGGCGAGGTCGGCGACCGGGTCGATGGCCTGCAGGCCGGGGCCGACGACTATCTGGTCAAACCCTATGCTTTTGCCGAGTTGATCGCGCGCATCGAAGCGCTGTCCCGCCGTCGTGAAACAGGCTCGGTCCAGACCCTTCTCAAGGTTGGTGATCTGGAAATGGATCTGATCGCCAGGTCTGTGCATCGCGCGGGCAAGTCAGTGGACCTGCAACCCCGCGAGTTCCAGTTGCTGGAATTTCTGATGCGCCATGCTGGACAGTCAGTGACCCGCACCATGCTGCTGGAAAAGGTCTGGCACTATCACTTTGACCCGCAGACCAATGTGATCGACGTGCACATATCGCGCCTGCGCTCCAAGATCGACAAGGGCTTCGACCGGCCGATGTTGCAGACTGTGCGCGGCGCTGGCTATCGGCTGGA
Source organism: Alphaproteobacteria bacterium (assembly GCA_031415215.1). Classification (GTDB taxonomy): domain Bacteria; phylum Pseudomonadota; class Alphaproteobacteria; order Caulobacterales; family Caulobacteraceae; genus Phenylobacterium. Next base: position 15,452 of record JANORH010000405.1, read on the forward strand.
TGCATGAGCTTGCCTCCCATGCTTAGCGGGGTAGGGGGACGCGGTCCCCCTACCCCGTAAACGGGGAAGGCGAGAGGATGGCTATGCGTCTGCCGCGCATCTTCCGGACCACGCCGTTCCGGCTTACGCTACTGTTTCTGGCGCTGTTCACCGCTGCGGCATCTTTGTTTCTCGCCTATATCTACATCGCCACCGCCGGAGAGGCGACGCGGCGAACCGATCAGGATATCCGGCGCGAGATGCGCTCGCTGGTCGGCGTTTACGACCGGGCCGGTGTCGATGCGATCAACCAGTCCCTGATTGAGCGCGCTTCCAGCGAAAAGCCGTTCCTCTATCTGCTTTTGAGCAAGGATGGTCGCCGGATCTCCGGCTCGATTGAGCAGTCGCCGGTCGACAGTTTCACAGGCAAGCCGGCCTGGGCGACGTTTCAGGTGACGGATGTCGATGCTCAAGGTCGGGCAGTCAAACATCCTGCGCGCGGTCTTCAAGAGAAGCTGACTGGCGGCGAGATATTGTTTGTGGGCGCAGACGCAGGCGAGGACGAGGCCTACGTCGCCCAGATCGTCCATGCGTTGCAGGCGGCCGGACTGCTGGTCATTCTACTGGGTCTGGGCGGCGGCGTTCTGGTCAGTCGCAACGTCTCGCGCAGCATGGTCAGTCTGATTGATGTGGTTGAGCGAGTCCGCAACGGCGAGACCGGTGTGCGGGCTCACGTGCGCGGAGCCCGTGACGAGTTTGACGAACTGGCCCAGGGCGTCAACGATATGCTGGACCGACTGGAACGGTCCATGGCGGGCCACAAACACGCCGGCGACGCCATCGCCCACGATCTGCGCTCACCCTTGACCCGCCTGCGCGCCCGCCTGGAAGCGGCCTATATCGATGTCGAGGCGGGCAAGGGGAATGCCGAGGAGGCATTGGCCCAGGCGCTGGAAGACACTGACGGGGTTCTGAAAACCTTTGGAGCGGTGCTGTCTATCGCCCGACTGCAGGCGGCCGGTCAGGCACCCAGCCAGGCGATCTTCGATCCCGCCGAACTGGCTGCGGATATCTCCGAGCTCTATGAGCCGTTCTGCGAGGAGAAGGGTCTGGAGTATGCTTCCGAAATTGCCCATGACCTCAGTATCCGCGGCAATCGGGAGTTCCTGGCCCAGGCGCTCGCCAACCTGCTCGATAACGCTGTGAAATATACGCCCGCTGAAGGCGCGATCATGTTGCGAGTACGTCGGCGGTCATCCGGCGAGGTGGAATTCTCGGTGACTGACACGGGTCCGGGCGTCCCCGACGAGGATCGTGAGCGGGTAATCCAGCGGTTTGTCCGTCTGGAAAACAGCCGTAATCAGCCCGGCGCAGGTCTGGGCCTCTCCCTCGTGGCGGCCGTCGCCGAGGCGCATGGCGGGCGGCTGGAACTGTCAGAGGGTCCCGGCAAGGTTGGCGAGATGGGTCCAGGCCTGCGCGTGGCGTTCATCCTGCCGAGGCCCTAAGCTGGCCCTATGAGGCTTGGTGACTCCCTCCGTGCATGTGGTCCTGTCGTCGACGCCAGGGCGGCGGAGCGGGCGCGGCTGACTGTGGGTGCCGATGTTGCAAACTGGCTGGCGATGGCCCCGGTGTTTGCGGCGTCGCCTTACCTGCTGTCTCTGGCGCGTCGCGACCCCTCGCGCTTTCAGGAGCTGCTGGCCGGTGACCCACAAGCGCGGCTGGAGGACATTCTGGCCCGAACGCGAACGGTTTCTTCGAGAGACCCCGTTGAGCCAGCAGCTGCCCTGCGACGCCTCAAACAAGAACTGCACCTGCTGACGGCCTTGGCCGATCTGGGCGGGATCTGGGATCTTGATCAGGTGACCGCCGCATTGACCCGTTTCGCCGATGCGGCGCTTTCGTCGGCCCTGGAAGTGGCGGCTCATGAGGAACGGAATGCAGGCCGCCTCCTGGCGCTGGGCGGGGGAGCTGCCGGACCGGTTCCCGGCTGGTTCTTTATCGCGATGGGTAAACAGGGTGCCTTTGAGCTCAACTACTCCAGCGATATCGATGTGTCGGTATTCTTCAATCCCGAGGTGTTGGAGAACGCCCTTGCGCCGGGTGTCGAAGCCTTGGCCACCGCCGTGCGTCTGACCCAGCGCGTTGCTGACCTGATGCAAACCAGGACGGCTGACGGCTACGTCTTCCGCATGGATCTGCGACTGCGCCCGGATCCCTCATCGACCCCCTTGGCCGTCCCGGTGCCCGCGGCCCTGGAGTATTATGAAAGCGTCGGTCAGAACTGGGAGCGCGCCGCCTACATCAAGGCTCGGCCCTGTGCCGGGGACATGCTGGCCGGGCAAGCGTTCCTGGACGAACTCGCGCCCTACATCTGGCGCAAGAACCTGGACTTTGCGGCCATTGCAGACATCCACGCCATCAAGCGCCAGATTCACGTTCACAAGGTCGATGAGCGGGTATCCGCCAAGGGCGTCGACCTGAAGCTTGGCCGGGGCGGGATCCGGGAGATCGAGTTCTTCGTCCAGACCCAGCAATTGATCCTGGGCGGTCGCCACCCGGAATTGCGCAGCAACCGGACGCTTGACGCGCTCAAGGCCCTGGCCGCTGCCGGGCACGTGTCACCCGCCACCGCGGTGACACTCAAGGAAGCCTATCAGTGGCTGCGCGCGGTCGAACACCGGATCCAGATGATCGCTGACGAGCAGACCCATCGCCTGCCGGAATCGGACACCGATCGTCGCCGGATCGCGGCGCTGTCCGGTTATGATCAGCTCCGAAGCTTCGACGCCGCCGTCACCCGAACGCTCAAGGCCGTCAACGCCCGATATGGCGAGCTCTTCGCCAGCGAGGAGGCACTGTCATCGCGGTTTGGCAGCCTGGTCTTCACCGGCGTGGACGACGACCCGGAGACCCTGGCCACCTTGAAGCGAATGGGGTTTCCCGATCCGCTGCGGGTGTCGGGCAGGATCCGCGCCTGGCACCACGGCCACGCGGCTGCGACGCGTACCGAACGTGGGCGGGCCTTGTTCACGCGATTGGCACCACGACTGCTGGAGGCAGCCCAGGCGACCGGCGCGCCGGAGATCGCCTTCAACCGCTTCAGCGATTTCTTCGGAAACATCTCAAGCGGGGTTCAGTTGCAGTCACTGTTTCTCGCCCAGCCGAAGTTGTTTGAACTGGTTGTGCAGGTGTTGGCCTTCGCACCGAGGCTGGCTGCGACGCTGGCGCGACGCCCGGCGGCGATCGACGCGATGCTGGACCCCGACTTCTTCGCCGATATCGAAATCGCCGCTGAACGGAATCACATGGCGCGCTCTGTCGCCGGTGCCCCAGGATTTGAGGCGGCGATGGACATCGTTCGCCGACTGCAGCGCGAACAGGCTTTCCGGATCGGGGTACAGGTGATGAGCGGGTCGGCGACCGCCGAGATCGCCGGTCGGGCGTTCGCTGACCTGGCGGACCTCTGTATTGGTTCCCTGGCCCCGGCGGCGCTGGCCGAGGCCAGCCGCCTCGGCGGCGCGTTTCCGGGCGAAGTGGCGGTTGTGGCGCTGGGAAAATGCGGTTCGCGCGAAATGAGCGCGACGTCCGACCTCGACCTGATGACCCTCTATCGTGCTCCCGACCCTGCAGCAGCGTCCGATCTGAAAGGGTGGGACGCGTCCACATTCTACGGGCGGTTCACCCAGCGGCTCATCGCGGCGCTGTCCAGTCCGACGACCGAGGGCCAGCTTTACGAAGTGGATATGCAACTGCGGCCCTCGGGCACCAAGGGACCGGTGGCGGTGAGTTTCGCTGCGTTCGCTGACTACTATCAAGGTGAAGCCGAGACCTGGGAGCTGCTGGCCCTGACCCGAGCGCGCGTCGTCTGGGCAACGTCGGACGGTTTCGCCCGCGATGCCGCTGGTGCCGTCGAGGCGGCGCTTCGAAGACCGCGCGATCGCGCCCGAACGGCACATGATGTGCGCGAAATGCGTGTGTTGCTGGAGCAGGAGCGGCCGCCTGGAAGTGACTGGGATCTAAAACTGTTACCCGGTGGGCTGGTGGATATCGAGTTCGCCGCACAGTTTTTGCAATTGGTCCACGCTGCTGAGGGGGGACCGTTGGTGGCCAACACGGCTCAGGCCCTGGCCGCACTGGGCCGTGCGGGTCTGGTGGCGCCGGCACACCTGGCGCAGCTGTCCGACGCATGGCGGCTTCAGCAGAATCTCACCCAACTTCTCAAGGTGGCTCTGGGCGATAGCCCGAACCCGGCCGAAGAGCCCAAGGCGCTCCAGATGCTGCTGGCCCGGGCCGGTGACGCGCGGACGTTCAGGATATTGGTGGCGCGTCTGACGCGCGCGCAGGCCGACGCGCGACGAGCATATCAGACGCTGTTGCAGCCGTAGCGACGGATGTTCCACTGACCGGCGTTGAAGCTTTCGGGGTGCGTCTGCAACTGTTTTGAGGACCCATGAAAGTCTATCTGATCGCCGCTATTGCGGCTCTCTGCGTCAATACCGCCAACGCCCAGCCCGGTCCGGGTGGCCGAGGTCCCAATCCTGACGCCGATGGCGACGGCAAGGTCACCCTGGCCGAATTCAAGGCCGCTGATGCCGTCCGTCAGGGGCGGATGTTCGCCCGACTGGACATCAACAGTGACGGCAAGATCGACCTGGGCGAGGCCAAAGCCATGGCGCAACGCGCCAATGGCCCGGGCCGCGGTGGCGACGGCTTGATGCGGCTGGACGGGAACAAGGATGGCTCTGTTACACGCGAAGAGCTGTCCGCCGTGTCGCAACGTCGCTTTGAGATGGCCGATACCAGTAAGGATGGTTGGCTCTCCAGGGAGGAAATGGACATGATGCAGCAGAGGACGCGTGGACCCGGACCGAAATAGACGCCTCCTGGAGACGGCAAGGCTTGGGGGATCCCGACGAGGAGCTCTTGGCGCGGGTTGCCGACGGCGACCCGGCGTCCGTGCGCGCGCTCGTCGCCCGGAAGCTGCCACGTCTGCTGTCGTTGGCGGGACGGATGCTGGGCGATGCCTCCGCCGCCGAGGATGTGGCGCAGGAAGCGTTTCTGCGGGTCTGGAAACAGGCGCCGCGTTGGCGACCCGGTGCGGCCAGGTTCGATACCTGGCTGCACCGGGTGGCGCTCAATCTGTGTTACGACCGCCTGCGCCGCCGCCGCGAGTTGAGCTATGCCGAGCCACCGGATCGCGCGGACGAGGCACCCGGGCCGGAGCGCGGCCTGGAGGCAGCGGATACCGGTCGCCGTGTGTCCGCCGCGCTTCAGGCACTTCCGGATCGTCAACGCGAGGCCATCGTGCTCTGTCACTATCAGGAGCTTGGCAATATCGAGGCGGCAGCGGTCATGGGTGTCAGCGTCGAGGCGCTGGAGAGTTTGCTGGGTCGCGGCCGCCGCACCATGCGGGTCGTCCTGGCGGATTTGAGGAAGTAACGCGATGAATTCGGAGCGTTTCGAAGCCCTTGCAGAAGCTTTCGGTGGCGAGGTTTCCCGTTGGCCCGCCGCAGAACGTGAGGCTGCGGCCGCGCTGATGCTCGCCCGACCCGACTGGGCGGCTGGTGTGCTGGCGCTGGCCGGCGAACTGGATGTGCGGCTGATCGCGTATCCCACGCGGGGCGGTACGCCAGAGTTGGTTGAGCGGATCGTCGCTGCGGCACCCCGATCGCGCAAAGCGCGGTGGGTCGCGTGGCTGCTGCCGGCGGGGATGGGTGCAGGCCTGGCTGCCGCCAGCGTTGCCGGGTTCGTCGTTGGCCTTCAACGCACGCCGAACAACGATCCGACGACGATGGCACCCACCACGATCGCGGCTGTCATTGATGACGATCTCAGCTTTGATTTCGAGGAGGAGGTTTGATGAACCGCTCCGTCCTGCTGGCGGCGCTCTTCGTGTCGCTCATCGTGAACGTCTTTGTGGCCGGTGCGTTCGTAGGCTCGCGGTTGAAGCCAGAACGCCCTGATCGGCCCTCGATGGTGCAGGGTCCTGAGCGACGAGACCGCAATCCCATAACCGCAGCGATACGAACGTTGTCACCCGAGGCGCAAGCGGCCTGGCGCGCACAGGCACCAGCGTTTCTTGAGGCCAATGGTCCAGCAATGCGTGAAACCCGGCGAGTCTCTCAGGCAGCGATCCAGGGCCTGTCCGCAGACCCGTTCAATGCCACCGCCACCGCCGCGGACTTCGAGCATGCCCGCGACCTCGAGCACAGGAATCGTCTGGCGATGGATCGGCGGCTGGTGGCGTTCGCTGCGACCCTATCGCCTGAGGATCGCGCCGGTCTGGCACGAGCCCTGGCCCGACCGCGTAACGTGCGTGGGCCGCGTCAGGCTGCCGCACCGGCGATGGATTGAACTTCGCTCTGTCGAACCGGCAGGGCGAAACTGGCGACCGTGCCACGACCCGGCGCGCTGCGAAGATCCAGTAGCCCGCCATGCAGTTCGATCAGGGATTTGCTGAGCGCCAGACCGAGGCCAGTACCCTGGGTGGTCTTTGAGTGCTGGTTTTCCACCTGCTCGAAGGGTCGCGCCAGCCGCTCCAGGTCCTGTGGCAGGATGCCGATGCCGGTGTCCTGCACGCTGATCCGGATGCGTTCGCCCAAAGCATCCTCGCGCTGTTCGCCACGCACCGTCACGCGTCCGCCGCGCGGGGTAAACTTGATGGCGTTCGACAACAGGTTCAGCAGCACCTGTTTCACGGCCCGATAGTCAGCCTCGACGTCCGGCAGGTCGCCGAAGTCCAGCACCAGGTTCAACCCGGCGGCATCGGCGCGGTTGCGCACCAGCCGCAGTGCTTCCTCGGCGAGATCGGCCAGACAGACCGGCTCGAACCTCATGTTCATCTTGCCGGCCTCGATCTTCGACATGTCGAGTATGTCGTTGATCAGGGCCAGTAGATGCTGGCCGGAGCTGAGGATATCGCGGGCGTAGTCGCGATAGCGCACATCACCGACAGGGCCATACATCTCGCCGGCCATGATCTCGGAAAAGCCGTTGATGGCGTTCAGCGGGGTCCGCAGTTCGTGGCTCATATTGGCCAGGAAGTCGCTCTTGGCCTGGCTGGCGGCCTCGGCGCGAATCTTTTCAGCTTCGTACTTGCGCGCTAGCTCCGACAGCTGCTCCTGGCTCTGCTCAAGATTGATGACTACGCGCCGCAGTTCGGCCTCGCGGAGACGTCGGGCCTCTTCCTGGGTCTTCAGCACGGTGATATCGGCGGCAGTGACGACAAGGCCGCCATCGGCTGTAGATCGCTCCGAGATCTGCACCCAGCGACCGTCGGAAAGCTCGGCCTCCCGGACGCCGCGCCGCCCGCCTGGAGCCGGATACTCCTGACGGATTGCATTTCGCGCGGCCCTGGCGACGGGCTCGCGGCTGACGCCAGCCTTGATCAACTCGTGATCCAACTGGAAGAAATCGAGGAAATTCTTGTTGGACATCACCAGCCGCCCGTTCCGGTCCCACAGGACGAAAGCTTCGGACGTACTTCCGATCGCGTCTCTTAGCCTGCCCTCGGCCGACTGGGCGCGGGCCTGGGCCAGACGCTCCTCAGTGACGTCGAGCGCCACGCCGATGATCCGGGCAAACCCACCCTCGGGGCTTTCGCCAAATCCCCTGCCCCGGAAGTCGATCCAGACCGGCCTGCCGCCTGCCAGCGGCGGGACGCGGAACGAGACATCGAAGTCGCCGTACATTGCCGCCGTGGACAGGGCCTCTCGCATTCCGTCGCGATGCCCGGTCGCGACCCGGTCCAGCACCTGTTGGCCATCGACCTCGCCGCTGCGCCAGCCGAACAGGGCCGCAGTGACGTCGGACATGAAGATCTTGTCCGCGGCCAGGTCCCACTCCCAGATCCCGCATCGCGCAGCCTCCACGGCCATGCGAAAACGAGTCTCGGAATCGCTGCGAGCCGCCTGCACGGTATCGACTTTCAGGGTTTCGCGGATCAGCAGGATCCCCAGCGCCGCTGCTGTAAACAGCGGAACGAGGAATCCGAGCGCCAACTCTGCGGCACTGGGCGCGCCATAGGTCAGTCGCAGGAACGCTCCGGCCGTGAACAATCCGAGCAACGCCAAGGCACAAATAATCGCTGGGCGCACAATTCGACGAAGCGTTGGCGTGCGCGAGCGCGCCCGCCGTTCGGGCTGGACGCCGGCCACACTGTGCCCTCCGCCGTCGGCCACCGTTGCTGCTCCCCGGATGATTCGCCGACCAGATCGCCGAACCCCACCTGAGCTTAGACTGATCCGCGCGCTCTGGTCATCGTCGGTTATGTCGCATCAGTTAAGAGCACGGGACGCCAGTTCCAGGACGTTCTTCGACAGGCCCTCGACGGCAACAATTCGCTCCAGTTCAGCCCGCATCATCGCACCAAGCTCCGGCTTCAGACGTCGCCAGCCCCCCAGCGGATCCACCATGCGAGCTGCGGTCATCGGATTGAACCGATCCACGGCGATGATCTGGTCGGCCAGGAAGCGATATCCGGCGCCGCTGGAGTCGTGGAACCTCACGGGATTGAAGTTGGCGAAGCTCGAAATCAGAGCGCGCAGCCGGTTGGGGTTCTGAACGTCAAAGGCCGGGTGCGCGGTCAGGGCCAGGATGCGTCCGAACGCTTCATCAGAGGTGTCGCGCCCCTGCACGGCGAACCACTTGTCGATCACCAGCGGTTCGTCGCGCCAGCGGTCGTAGAAGTGACCCAGAGCGTCGTCATAGGCCGGGCCGCCGATTTGCATCAGGGCATTCAGGCCCCCCATGGCGTCGGTCATATTGGCCGCTGCGTCATAGTGCCCGCGCGCAATCTCGGCGACGTCGGCACGCGGATTTGCCGCCATCAGGTCGAGCGCTGCGTTGCGAAGGGCCCGCCGCCCGGCGCCGGCGGCGTCTGGCAGGAAGTCGCCCAGATCCTGCAATCCGGTGTGCAGTCGGCGAAGCTCGGCGTCCAGATGCAGCGCCAACCGCAGCTTGAGTGCATTTCGCGCCGCATGGATCGCCGCCGGGTCCACCGGGCTACGCATCAGCGCCAGATCACTCTCCGCGGGTAGGGAAAGCAACAGGGCCTTGAAGGCTTCATCCGAGGCCTGATCGCTCAGGGCCCGGCCCACGGCCTCGGCAAAACGCTCCTCGCCGACCTCATTGGGCTTGCCGTCAGCGCGCGCCAGGATCAGGTCGCTGGCCAGATCCTGGCCGGCCTCCCAGCGGTTGAACAGGTCGGGGTCGGACGCCAGTTGCAGGTAGCGCGCGTTTGGCTCCGCATCGGTTTTGAGCACCACCGGAGCCGAGAACCCTCTAAGCGCCGAGATCACCGGACGGCTGTCAACTCCGGTCAGGGTCACCCGCACCTCGGCTTTGTCCAGGACGATCAGGGTTTCATCGACGGCGTGCCCATCGCGCTCGAACGCCAGGGTCCGGCCTTCGTGGTCCAGCAGACCCACCGTCACCGGGATCGGCAGGGCACGCTTGTCAGGCTGACCGGGGCTGGGCGGGGTCGTCTGAGTGAGCGTCACCGCCAGCGTCCGGGCGGCCTCATCATAGCGTGCCGTGAGGCCAACCCGGGGTGTGCCGGCCTGTTCGTACCAGGCAAAGAAATCCGACAAGTCGCGCCCTGACGACTCGGCGAAGCACTGGACAAACGCCTCGACCGTCGTGGCGTGGCCATCCCAGCGCTCGAAATAGATGTCCATGCCTGTCCGGAATGCCTCGGCCCCGATCAGGGTCTTGAGCATTCCGATGACCTCGGACCCCTTCTCGTAGATCGTGGCGGTGTAGAAGTTTTCGATCTTCATATAGGCCGACGGTCGCACGGCGTGGGCCAGCGGCCCCTGATCCTCGGCGAACTGGCGCATCCGCAGCGCCTTGACCGACTTGATCCGCTGAACCGCAGCCCCACGCATATCGGCGCAGAATCCCTGCTCGCGGAACACAGTCAGGCCTTCCTTCAGGCACAGCTGGAACCAGTCGCGACAGGTGATGCGATTGCCGGTCCAGTTGTGGAAATACTCGTGCGCCACCACGGCCTCGATGCGCTCGTAGTCGAGGTCGGTCGCCGTCGAGGGATCGGCCAGCAGCAGGGAGGAGTTGAAGACGTTGAGGCCCTTGTTCTCCATGGCACCGAAGTTGAAGTCGCGGACCGCCACGATCATAAACAGGTCCAGATCGTATTCCCGGCCATAGGCCTGCTCGTCCCAGACCATCGAACGTTTCAGCGAGTCCATGGCATAGGCCGCGCGCGCCGCCATGCCGGTATCGACATATATGCGCAGGTCCACCGTGCGCCCGCTCATGGTGACAAGCTTGTCCTCCAGCACGTCCAGCTCGCCGCCGACCAGGGCGAACAGATAGCTGGGCTTGGGGAAAGGATCGTTCCAGACCGCGAAGTGGCGACCGCCGGGCAGGGCACCCTTGTCGATCAGATTGCCGTTGCACAGCAGGTGACGGAAGATCTGGTCCGCCTCGATCCGAATGGTATAGCGCGACAGCACATCTGGACGATCCGGCCAGAAGGTAATCTTCCGGAACCCCTCGGATTCGCACTGGGTGCAGAACCGACCGCCGGACATATAGAGCCCCTCCAGCGCCTTGTTGTTTTCTGGATCAATCTCGACCTCGGTTTCGAGGACGAAGGCCGTGGGCGGGGCGTGGATTGTCAGAAATTCCGCGTCGATGGTGTGCTCTGCAGTCCCGAGCGATCGACCGTCGATGGCTACCGAGATGGCTTTCAGGCGTTCGCCGTTGAACACCAGCGGTTCGATGGCATCACCACTGCGGCGCACGCTCAGGCGCGCCCTCACCCGGGTGGTGTTTGGCTGAAGGTAGAAGGTTAGATGAACCTCGTCGACCAGATAGGCCGGGGGGCGATACTCGGAGAGCTGGATCGGTTGGGCTGTGTCTGTGCGCATGGGGCTTTCTACGCGGGCGAGTGAGGCGGTGCCAAGGCGCTGACGCGAGGTCATGCTTTTCTTGGGTGCCATCAGGCGCAATGGTGTTCCAGAGTGAACCGCTGGCAAGCGCAGAGCGGGCCGACCGCCCAAGAGGTCCCGATGAACTTCGATTTCTCCGACGACCAGAAATTCCTCAAGTCCGAGGCGCGGAAGTTCCTCGATGCCAACTGCTCGACCGGCAAGGTGCGCAAGGTGCTGGATGACGAGAAGGTCGCCTATGACGCCGGTCTTTGGAAAGCCGTCGCGGCCCAAGGCTGGTTGGGCGCGGCCATCCCCGAGGAACACGGCGGCCTGGGTCTTGGTCACCTGGAACTCTGCGTGATCGCCGAGGAACTGGGGCGAGTGGTGGCACCGATCCCGTTTGCATCCACGGTCTATTTCCTGGCCGAGGCGGTGATGCTGGCCGGGTCCGACGCCCAGAAGGCCGCATTGTTGCCGAGGATCGCGGCAGGTGAAGTCATCGGCTGTGTCGCGACGTCGGAGGGGCCGGGCGTGCTGACGGCGGCAGCCCTGCAATCCAGCGTCGCAGGCGGCAAGCTCTCCGGAACCAAGTTGCCCGTCACCGACGGCGACATCGCCACCCATGCGCTGGTGATCGCCAAGGAGAACGGCCAGCCGGGCCTGTTCCTGGTGGACCTGTCCGGCAGCGTGACGCGCGAGGCGCTGCAGACTCTGGACCCCACCCGAGACGCCGCAAAACTAACGTTCGCAGGCGCGCCCGCCGAGCGTCTGGGCACACCGGGCGAAGGCTTCGCCCTGCTGGAACAGGTGATGGACCGCGCGGCGGTGCTATTGTCGTTTGAGCAGTGCGGCGGAGCCGACCGGTGCCTTGAGATGGCCAAGGTCTATGCCATGGAGCGCTATGCGTTCGGTCGGGTGATCGCGTCCTATCAGGCGATCAAGCACAAGCTGGCCGACATCTACATCAAGAACGAGCTGGCCCGGTCCAACGCCTATTATGGAGCCTGGGCGCTCAATACCAGCGC
>JANORH010000406.1:0-8861 GCA_031415215.1 Alphaproteobacteria bacterium
CGTTTTGAGGCATGGCCATGGCCGATATCATTTTGAACGTTGAAGTACGTGAGCGGACCGGCACCGGTGGCGCGCGTGATACCCGCCGCGACGGTATGGTCCCCGGTGTGCTTTACGGCGGTGCCAAGGATCCGGTGGCCATCGCGGTGAAGTCCAATGAGTTCCGCAAGGCGCTCTTCACCGGCAAGCTGCTGGGTCACATGGTGACCCTGAAGTACGGGGACGAGACCCAGCCGGTGATCGCCAAGGCCATCGACATGCATCCGGTGACGGATGAGCCCTGGCACTTCGACCTCTACCGGGTCGACGCCGATCAGCAGATCAAGATCGAAGTGCCCGTGCACTTCACCAACCAGGAAGCCTCACCGGGTCTGAAGCGTGGCGGCACCCTGGGCGTCATGCTGCACACCGTGCTGGTGGCCTGCCATGCCGATTCGATCCCGGAAGAGATCATGGTCGACCTGACCGGCCTGGAAATCGGCGATGCGGTCCGCATTTCAGACCTCAAGCTGCCAGCCAAGGTAGAAGCTGCCCTGGACGCCAGCGTGGTCGTCGCCTCGATCACCATGACCCGCGCCGGCGTGGGCGACGCTGACGCAGCCGCTGAAGGCGGCGAGGCCTAAGTCCTCGCTTCCCCAGTTTTTCGGGGGGCCAATGCTGATCATCGCAGGGCTGGGCAATCCCGGTCCCACCTACGCGAAGAACCGCCACAACATCGGCTTCATGGCCGTTGATGAAATTGCGCGCCGCTGGGATTTCCCTGCGGCGCGTTCGCGTTTCGACGCCCATGTCAGCGAAGGTGAAATTCCAACGCCCGGCGGCCCGGTGCGAACCCTGCTGATCAAGCCCAAGGGATATTACAACGAGAGCGGCCGCTCGATTGGCCAGGCGCTCAAGTTCTTCAAGCTGGATCCAGCCCAGAGCCTGATCGTCTTCTACGACGAGATCGACCTGGCGCCGGGGCGGTTCCGGATGAAGGCCGGCGGCGGGGCGGCCGGTAACAACGGCGTCCGCTCGATCACCGCGCAAGTGGGCGCGGACTTCCGCCGCGCCCGGCTGGGCACCGGCCATCCGGGTGACAAGGAATTGGTGCACGGCCACGTGCTGTCCGACTTCCACAAGGCCGACGCCAAGTGGGTTGAGCCCCTACTGCAGGCCTGCGCCGACGCCTTGCCCTTGCTGGTGACCGGCGAGGACGAGAAGTATCAGACCGAGGTCATGCGCCTGGCACCGGCCGAGAAGATGGATCCCCGCAAGTCTGCGCGGGGGGAGTGATACGCTGAGGAACCTGCCGCCAGGTCTGTTGGCGTTTTGCCTGCCTTATGCAGTCCAGCTCGCTGGTTTACGTCCCCGCCGACACCTTTGGCGCGCCAGCGCCGCGACGACTTGCCCGCGCCACTCGCGAGAACCGGAACGCTCTGCTGGAGCTTCGCTAACCTAGCCCCAGAATACGGCGCCAGCCCACGCATTTCGAGCCGTCTGCAGATGGTCCAGACTGCAATCCGACGCTTCTGCGAACTGTTCTGCGGCAACCGCCATTCGAGATGCATCCAGAACCTGAAGGCTGGGCGTTAAACGAATGGAACCCGGGCGAGTTTTGCATCGTCCACGGGGTTCCACTCTCTGCCCCTTGGAGGCAGCGGAGACCGAGGCGGAGTAGCCCCACCGCGCCTCGGTCTCTGACCCTTGCTACAGTAAAGGATCGACAATGAGTAAAAGAATGATTCTCTCTGCATTTGCCGCTTCCGCAATACTGGCGTGGAGTTCATCAGCAAGTGCCGCAATCCTGTTGTTTGATATCACAGGAACGTTCAACGCTTCTTTCGAACTGGATTCCGCTCTGGCACCAGATATTGTTCGGAATGACAATATTTTCTCTGTATTCTCTGCAGGATACAACAATATCCCCATCATTTTCAACGGCATGGAGCGAATGGGCAATGTGAGTTTTGGCCGCGGGCTTGCCGCGACCTTCAATCTCAACCTGCTTCCGCCAGGCCCTCAACCCTTCACTCAATTGCTTGGACCGGATCTATTCAGCGGGTCACCATCCGCGCCCGTCTTCAACCTGGGCAATTTTGGGCTGCGCAACGGGTTCTTTGGACAAAATGTCGTCCTGAAGATATCCCAGTCAGATCCAATTGCGCCTCCGGGTGCCATTCCCGAACCCACAACCTGGGCCATAATGATCGCCGGCTTTGGACTTGTTGGCTCCGCAATTCGCAGGCGACGGCGAAAGGCGGCATCTGTCAGGCTGGCCTGAGGCTAAGCTCACCCCGGATGTAGAACAGTGCGCCTTCGGGAGCATACATCACGGGGTGGGCGACACCTGCGGGCACCATCTGAAAATCGCCCTTCTCAATGCGCAACCCGTTCATGACGAGCGCACCCTCCAGCACAAGGCACTCCTCCAGCTCTCCATGAAAGTGCGCCGGAAGAACGGCACCGGGCTTCATTTTCACGAGATAGGATTGGCGACCGGCGACCAAGTCGCGGTGCAAAACCTTGGTGCTCACGCCCGGCAGGAGCTCACGCCAGACCCCTTCGGTGTGGCGTACCGTGACCGCCCCAGGCAGGCCAAGTCCGCGGTCGAGCACAGCTTCAATCTGGGCAAAGACGGCTGGCGGCGGCGAGCCCAGATCCACGCCGGATAGATGCCCGGCAATCTGCGCCTCGCGTCGATCAACCTCGGCTCTGAACTCGGGATCAGTGGTCATTCGCGCGCGCAGACGGGCTACGGTCGCGTCGTCGAGATTGCCCAGGGCCAGTTCGGCGGCACGCAAGCGGTCGGATCGACTGATCACGCGCAATCACCCTCAACGCAGGTCCGCAGCGTCAACAATGCGCGACGAACGCGAGACTTTGCCGTGCCCAACGGCAGGTCAAGCCTCTGAGCGAGCTCTTCATGCGTCAGGCCTAGGTGGATGGTCAAGAGGACGGCTTCGCGCTGCTTGTCGGGAAGCCTGGCAAGGCAGTTGCGAACCGTCCACGACATCGTTTGATCAATTGGAGACGTGACGGTTGAAATGCCTGCCGTCGGGTCGTCGGGCAGGTTGCGGGATTCGCGTCGAACCAGCCGCATACGGTTGATCGCGCGATAGCGTGCGACCGTTGTAAGCCAGGCCAGGCCGGCGCCGCGATCCGGATCGAAGAACTTCGCCTTACTCCACACCGCGAGAAAAACTTCCTGAAGCACATCATCAGCGAGCTCGTGCCGACGAAGCATTCGAAGCAGGACTCCGTAGATCCGCCTCGACGTGAGCTCATAGAGTTCGCGAAACGCGATCCGATCCTGATGCGCAACAGACAGGATCAGCGCAGCGACCGGGTCACTGGGTCCGGCCTGCCGTTCCATCGCAATAGCAACACTCATACGTACTCTTCCCGCTACGCTCCGCAACGTCGGGAAGACGCAAGATTGAGCCATAGGCATCGCAGGATCCGGACGCACAACCCACCGAACCCGACCTGCAGCCTTGACGAGTCTCCCCACGTTTCTTCGCCAATCGACTGGCGAAGTCCGACATTGAAGGTACGGTCGGGACACGCTGCGGGATGCAGGACGCCCCTCCGCTCTGCAAACACCGACTGGGCGCTTAATGGCGTTGCCGCGAGTAGCAGGACGGACAGGAGTCCATAGCCAATGCCCGTCGGACCCATTGATGACACCCCGTCGGATCTCCAATCCAAGAGATGCTCGCGGAGGGTCTCAACGGCCGCTCCCGCCGCGACGTCGCATGATCTTCAGGGGGCTTGACGACGCGCCGCCTGGATCTGGATACATGCCCTCGCAAGGAAAATGGACGGACCGGGCGAATGGTGGCTCAACCCATGGCTGACAGGCGCTTACGCGACCGGAGGCGTGAACCTCAGACCAGCGCCTTGCGGGTCTGTTCCCAGTATTGCGCACCAGTGATCAGGGTGACCAGGGCGGCCAGCCAGAACAGGCCGTGGGCGGCCACCTCGAACCCCTCCCTCAGCGGCGTGCCGTCCGGCAGACTGAAGGCACCCCATGCCGCGACGATCAGCTCCAGGGTCAGGGCCGTCAGCTGAAGGGTGGTCTTCCACTTGGCCAGCAGGGTGACTGGCAGTTTGATCCCCTTGCTGGCACCGACTTCGCGGAGCGCACTGACCGTGAACTCGCGGAACAGGATCAGACCGGCGGGCAGCACCACCCACGGCTGGGGGCCCAGCGACAGCAGGCCCAGGATCGCGCCGCAGACCAACACCTTGTCGCCGATCGGATCCAGGATGGCGCCCCAGATGCTCTCCGCGCCGATCTTGCGCGCCAGCCAGCCGTCGAAGAAGTCGGTGACGGCGGCGATTACAAAGGCATAGACCGCCCACCGCTGTAGCCCAAATTGCACCTCCGGCTCCAGCCGGTTGGCGAAATAGGGCACCGAGCCCGAGGATGCTGCCAGCGCCACAAACATGAACAGCGCGAGCACCAGACGTGATCCGGTGAGGATGTTGGGCAGGGATTTCATATTGAGCAAACGTCCGGGCCGTCGAAAGTGTTGCGTAAGCTTAGCTGCTTCGCGACGGCGGGGGCAGCCTGAAGCGCGCGCTACCCCCGAACCTTCTGCAATGCCGCCGCGATCTCGGCGTGCCGACTGCGGGTAATCCCGTAGGTCATCATGATCACCAGAGAAATCCCGGCCACGACCGCCGCCACCGGACCCCAGATCACCACCAGCCGCACCTGCATCTCCTCTGGCAGGATCAGACCGACTTGCTGGCCGATATCCTTGGGAAACTTGACCAGATCCAGGGCTATGCCGGCCAGCAGCACGCCAAGCCCGGTCGCCGCCTTGTTGGCAAATCCGAGGCCGGCGAAATAGAGCCCCTCGCGTCGGCGGCCGAACAGCAGTTCGTGCTCGTCGGCGGCTTCGGCCATCATGGCCGGGTAGGACACCAGGGCGAGGCCGACGCCGATCCCGGCCACGAAGCTGTTGAACTGCATCGGTAGCAACGCCTCATCGCCGATGGGGGCATACCATCCAAGCGCGCGCAGGCCCTGCAGCACCAGCCAGTTCAGCATCAGCAGCGACAGGCCAAACGTGACGACGGTCTTCTTCTCGATCCATTTCTGCAGCAATGGCGCGCCGGGCACGCCCAGCAGGATGCCGGCCAGGAAGGCGTAGCCGATGAACTGGATACTCTCGGAGCGCATCTGATAGACGAAGATGAAGGCATGGCTGTTCAAGGTGGCGTTCACGCCGAGTGCGGTGGACATCACCACCGACGACAGGAACAGGATCCTGAACGAGCGGTTGCGGAACACTTCGGCGATCTCGCCCGGCAGGCGGCTGAGGAAACTTCCGGGGGCCTGTTCCGGCTGCGGCAGGGCGGCGGCGTATCGCCAGACGCCCAGGCAACACAGGCTGAGGCCGACAGCCAGCATGGCCGCCACCGACCAGCCGTAGCCGGGATAGCCCTCCGGCCGCTGCAGCGCGCCATTCGCGAAGAACACGTTGTAGCCCAGCGCCGTGCACGCCAGGCCTGTGAAGAGACCGGCGAGGTTGCGATAGACCACCAGGCTCATGCGCTCGGTCGCATCCATCGCCATTTCGGCGGCCAGGGCGATGTAGGGCACGTTGAACACCGAGATGAAGCTGCGGGTCGCCACCGACATCACGGTGAGCCATCCGAACAACCCCCAGTCGCTGAGGCCGGCGGGCGGCGAGAACAACAGGCCGAGCGACACGGCGATCAGCGGGATCGCCCCTATCATCAAGGGCAGACGCCGCCCCAACCGCGACTTCAGATTATCGGACCACGACCCCACCATCGGATCGACCACGGCATCAAACGCCAGGCTGACCGCCAGGGCGGCACCAACCAGCGCGGCCGAAAGTCCCAATACCGCCGCGTAGTAGAAGAAGATGAAGCCGATGGCAGTGTCGAACCCGCCGGCCTGGGCCATCTGACCCAGACTGTAGAAAACCTTCACCGCTGTTGAGGGCTTGAGATCGGCCCCGGCCGGATGCGCCAAACCCTCGATGTTCGCCAAAGCCTTGCGTTTCCTCTTGTCGTTACCGACGACCTTAGAGGGCTTCGGCGGCGTGGCAATCCGCAGGCTAACAGGGATGCGATCAACGCCGACGCTTGCGTGCGTGACGAAGGCCAGGTGGTGTCGCCGGGATGAGCGCCTCAGCGGTGCGGAGGGCCGGTTGCCCGGTGCAACGGGAAGGCGACGCCGGATGAGGGCCGCACGTGGCGCGTCAGGGTCATGACCGGGGCGGTCGTGGAGGTGGCGAGCCGGGCGCGCAGGCTGGCACCGGATGGGGAAGCCGTCGGGCGCGTCGTGACGGGGGATCCGTGGGCCGTGGTCGAGGCGATCCTCGCCAGCAGCTCGCGCAGGTCGGGCAGAGCCGACGGCTCCGGGCCCGGCAGGGCCGCAGCGTCCGACGCGACCGCGCCCAGGGTCCGCAGCAACAGCGGCAGGCTGGCGCTTTCGCGCTCACGATCGCGTTCGTCATAGCGTTCGGGTCGGTCTGGTCGGACGGCGTCGACTTCGGATCGCTCATGTTCGGACGGGTCGCGCCCGGCGCGTAAGCTGAGGTCTACGCGGCCCACGCGCGATGCCGGCCGCGAGGCCAACGGCTCGCGCAGCAGACGCAGCTCCAGCGCGATCGCGACGCGCACGGAGAAGAAGCAGCGGTCGAACAGCTGCACATACTCCAGCTGCCGCGCCGGATCCTGCGCGCCCTCGGCCGCGGCGCCAAATACGCAGCCCAGCCGGTAGGCATACTGGCTCAGCTCATCAAGCTGTTTGATGCGGGGGTCGGCGTCAATCATTGAGAACATATATAGAACATTTATGAATTACTGTCAAGCGAACCCGCCTCCTCCTGTCATCCCGGCGAAGGCCGGGCGACCGATCACGAGGGAAGCGGATAGGCTGTCGATGTACTTCCCCGGTTGCCCTTGGGAAGCCAAACCGGAGCGAGGGGATCGCGCTACTTCACCAAGAAGGATGCACCCACCACAACTTCGCGGTGTCCCCGGAAATGCCAGGGACCCTCAACTCGCCTCTCCGGTGAATCCAGTTTCCGCAGAAGCTACACTGTGTTCTAGCGCACGCTGTTATTCGGGAGAGATAGAATGAATTTCGTTACCGGGCTCATCGCAGCCGTCGTGATGGTCGCTGCGACGCCTGCAAGCGCCACCACCTTCGTAATGAGTCTCTCCGGCGGGGGATCGAACGTGGGCGGAAGCAGCGCCGGCAATGTGCGGACCTACACCTCCACGGTTGGCGCTGAGACGCTGACGCTGAAGGCCTCCGCCTGGACCGACGCGATCGAATTGAACCCGGACAAGACCAAGCGCTCCTATCTCGGTTCGTACAGCGGAGGCCTGGGGGTCACGGCCCCTGGCGAAAGCGGATCCAACAACACCCACACCGTGGACAACGTGGGCCGTCGGGATTTCATTCTTCTGAAGTTCAACACGGCCGTCGACCTGACCAGCATGTATCTGAGTGTGTACAATATCGGCGTGGGCGGTCCGGATAGCGACGCGACGGTGTTTTACCGGAACGGCGCCACAGCCCCTGTCCATAATGGTCAGTCGAACCCCTATTTCAGCCAGTTCACGTCCATCCACGTGCCCGGCGGCTCCTCCAGCGGGACCCGGATTGTGGGCGCTGGCGACACGTTCGCCGACACCTGGTTGATCAGCGCTGCGGTGGGGGGCAACAACGACGGGTTCAAACTGAAATCCGTCACATTGAGCGCGCCCGCCATTCCTGAGCCCTCAACCTGGGCCATGATGATCGTGGGCTTCGGCGGCGTGGGCGCGACCCTGCGCGCGCGCCGAAGGATGGCCGTGGCAGCTTAGGCGCCGTCGAGAGCGAGACCTGCGGTCCTTCCTGGGTCAGTCTTTGCGGAAGAACGCATAAACCCGCTCCGCCAACGGCCCTGACACGCCCTCAACCTTCAGCAGGTCCTCCACGCTGGCCCGGCTGACGCCCCGCGCACTCCCGAATGCGTGCAGCAGCGCCCGCTTGCGGCCCGGCCCCACGCCGTCGATCTCGTCCAACGGGTTTTTCTTCATCTCCGCCGAGCGCTTGGCCCGATGCGTGCCGATGGCGAAGCGGTGGGCTTCGTCGCGCAGGCGCTGGAGGTAGTAGAGGATCGGGCTTTTCGGTTCGAGCATGAAGTAGGGTTTGCCGGGGATGAAGAAGCGTTCCAGGCCGGCGTCGCGGTCGGGTCCCTTGGCCACGCCTACCACGGCCACGTCGTCAACACCCAGGTCGGCCATCACCTCCATCACCACGCTGATCTGGCCCATACCGCCGTCGATCAGTACCAGGTCGGGGCGGGCGGTTTCGGCGCCCTCCTCCTCGTCCTTGGCCAGACGGGCGAAGCGGCGGCGCAGCACCTCCTTCATCATGCCGAAGTCGTCGCCGGGGGTGATGTCGGTTCCTTTGATGTTGAACTTTCGGTACTGGCTCTTCTGGAAGCCGTCGGGGCCGGCGACGATCATGCCGCCCACGGCATTGGTGCCCATGACGTGGCTGTTGTCGTAGACCTCGATCCGCTCGGGCGGGCTGTCGAGGCCGAAGGCTTCGGCCACGCCGATCAGCAGCTTGGTCTGGGCCGAGCTCTCGGCCATTTTCCGGCCCAAGGCCTCGCGGGCATTGGTGAGGGCGTCGTCCACCAGCTGGCGCTTCTCGCCGCGCTGGGGGCGATTGATCTCAACCTTGCGACCGGACTTCTGGGCGAAGGCCTCGGCCAGCAGCTCGCGTTCAGCGGGGATCAGGCTGACCAGCAACAGTTTGGGGATCGGCTTGTCGTCATAGAATTGACCCAGGAAGGCGGCCATGATGTCGGCGTCCTCGTCGGACTTGTCCACGC
>JANORH010000407.1:0-7077 GCA_031415215.1 Alphaproteobacteria bacterium
CCTAAGCGCCCTTGAACTTGCCCGGGCGTTTCTCGCGGAACGCCTGGACGCCTTCGCGGAAGTCCTCGCTGCTGGTGGCCAGCAGATACTGGTCGCGGTCCATGAAGGATGACGCATGGGCCGTCGCCGCAGCCACCGCATTGACTGACTCCTTGGTCATCCGGATTGGGATCGGCGGTAGCGCGGCGACCTTGGCGGCCCAGATCCGGGCGGATGTCAGAGCGGCGCCCTGGGCCACAACCTCGTCCGCCATCCCCCAGTCGAGGCATTTGCGGGCGTCGACCGGCTCACCGAACATCACGAACTGCTTGGCCCGCGACGGCCCGGCCAGAGCCACGATCCGGGGAATACTGCGCCAGCTCATGTTCATGCCCAGCGGCACTTCCGGCAGTCGCAGATAGGCACCCGCTCCCATCACCCGGAAGTCGCATGCCACCACCAGAGCCGCGCCGCCCCCGATGCAATAGCCTTCGATAGCCGCAATGGTGACCGCCTCGATTTCTTCCCAGGCCCGGCAAAGGTCGGGGCCCGCCATCACTGCACGGCGGCTGTCCAGCAAGCCCGGCTGCGGGCCATCTCCACCCCTGCCCGACAGATCGGCGCCTGCCGAGAAATAGCTATCCGTCCCGGTCAGGATCACCGCCCGGACGTCGGTCCGCAGCCGCAGCATCCTTGCCACCTCGGTCAGCTCTTCCATCAACACACTGTTGAGTGCATTGCGGGCGTCGGTCCGGGTCATCGCCACCTCGACGACGTCCCCGCGCTGATCGACCCGGATAAACTGCCACGGGTGATCAAAAAGTGCGTCCATGGTCATGTCCTCCGTCGCGATCCGAAGGATCTATCTTGAGATGGACCGACGCTTTGGGATAGCCCCCGGCCTTGCCCTATTGCTTGTCGCGTCCTGGCCAGGGCAAGCGCGGTATCAGGCGCTTCTTCGCCTTGGCAGGCTTCGGCGCCAGCTCCTGAACCGGTGGTGTAGCGGTGGCGCTGATGGGGTCCTTTTCCGTCAGAGTCTGGACGCCCTCGTCACGGTCACAGCGCGCGTCGCGCTTTGAAGCCTCGAACACCGTGGCGACCAACACAGGCTGCAAACCGGGCTTGGCCGTCGATACCGCAACGTTCAGGTTCCGGCGCAGGGACAGGTTGCAGAACGCCTCGCGCGACGCAAACCCCTGCGGGTCCCATCGGGTTCGGGTGGGTCGGAACAGCTCGGCCCGTCGCGTGATCGCGGTCATCACGGCGTCCCGCACCACCACCGGCTCACCGTCGGTGACGCTGACGGTGCAGCTGACCGGATCCTTGCCGCGTCGGATCGAAATCGCGCCGTCCTGGATATCCTCGACCGGCGCGCCGTCGATCACCGCCGACAGACAGGCCGCGGTTGCCGAGCGCGCGTCCTGGGCCGGGTCGGCGTTGGCCGTCGTTGCGGCCAGGATTGCGAGAAGAGGGAGAAATCGCCAGCGCATAGTCGTCCCTTCCCGCAGCATCACGGCGGTCGTGTGGCGATTGTTCAGTTGGAAGGCACCCGCGGCACATAGGTCTTGTGACAACCGTTGCAGCTGTCATAGAGCCGTCCGCCGATCTCGAAGGCTTTCTCGGGGTTGCGCGCGCGGGCGGCGGCCTCGCCCTCGGCACTGATCTGCACCATCATCTCGGCAAAGGTCGACCAGGGCCCCTCGCGGGCGATTCCGGCGCTCTGGAGCAGGCGGCCTTTGGCCTGCATGGCTTGCGCGCCCTTCAAAGCGGCAACCCAGCGGGCCTCGGTGGCGAACGCGCTCTCGCCCTCAGCCGGATCATTGCCACCGGCCCAGAACGCCACCGCGCCCCGATTGACGTCCAGCGCCATGATCATCTTGGTGGTCAGGTCTTCGGCGGTCGCGGCACTGGCCGAGGCGACGAACAGCAGGCTGAGCAACAGTCCCGGCTTCATCTGGTTCAGCGCCCGCGGATGCGCTTGATCAACTGGACCGTATCGCGGACCCGCGCGCTGATCCCGGCATAGTCCTTCGCCTCCAGCAACGCCCTGGTGATAAGCCCGGAGCCCATGCCACACGCCACGATGCCTGCGCCAAACCAGGCCTTGAGCGACGCCTCGTCCGGCTCAACGCCGCCTGTCGGCATGATCTTGGTCCAGGGCATGGGTCCCAGCACGGCTTTCACAAAGTCGGGTCCGCCGACCGATCCGCCGGGGAACATCTTGACGATCTCCACGCCCAGCGCTTGAGCCTCGCCGATCTCGGTCGCGGTGCCGCAGCCGGGGCTATAGGGGACCATGCGGCGATTGCAGAGCGTGGCCACCTCGGCGTTCAGCATCGGCCCGACCACGAAGTGCGCCCCGTTGGCGATGTAGAGCGCCGCCGTCGGCGCATCAACGATCGAGCCTACGCCCATGATCACGCCGGGGTCGGCCTTGGCGAAATGCCGGCTGACCTCCAGAAACGTCGTGCTGGCGAAGTCGCCGCGATTGGTGAACTCGATGCACCTGGCCCCACCGTCGGCGCAGGCCTGGATCACCTGGATACAGACGTCGGTGTCCGGGTGGTGAAAGACCGGGATCACGCCCTGATCGATCATGGCGCCTAGCGTTTGCAGCCGGTCACGGGCCATCGGGAACCTCACCTCTCGGCCAAGCTCGGCCGACCAACCAGCTATAATCCGCGTCGCCCGCAAGTGCGAGGGCGTCAAACGGGCGGTGGCTCTGCGGCAATTTCCACCGGCGGCGCGGCGACGGGCGCAGGCGTGCCGGCGGGGATGGCCTGTTTCGGCGTGCGCTTCAGCCCCGTGATCATGAAGCTCTTCCACATCTCGGCGGGGATGGTGCCGCCGCTGACGCGCGCCATGCTGCGGCCGTCGTCGCGGCCCAGCCAGGCGCAGCTGGCCAGGTTGGCGGCAAAGCCGCAGAACCAGGCGTCCTTGTAGTCCGACGTGGTCCCGGTCTTGCCGGCCAGATCATAGCCCGGAATCGCCGCCCGCGTGCCGGTGCCCGACACCATCACCGTGCGCAGCATCCGGTTCAGATCGCCGAGCGGCGGATTGGCGATGGCCGGGACGAGCGCGGTCGGCGCACGCCGGTAGATCACCTGTCCCCCGGACCGGATCCGCTCGATCCCATAGGCCTGGACCCGGTTCCCGCCATTGGCGAACGCGGCGTAGGCCTGGGTCAACTCCAGCGGAGACACCAGCGTCGTACCCAGCGCCATGGCAGGGTCAGTATTGACCGTCGAGACGATCCCCACCCGTCGCGCCGTGGCCGCGACACTGGGCCGGCCCACCTCGTCCGCCAGACGCGCGGCCACCGTGTTGACGGATTTCGCTAGCGCAGTCTCCAGCGTCATGGCCCCCAGATAACCCGGCTCATAATTCTGCGGCGACCAGTTGGCGATGGTGACGGCTTCGTCGGTGACGGCGGTGTCCGGCGTCCAACCAGCTTCCAGCGCCGTCAGATAGACAAAGGGCTTCCACGCCGAGCCCGCCTGTCGCCGGGCGTTGACGGCGCGGTTGTAAGGCGCGGCGGCATGGTTCGTGCCGCCGACCAGGGCGCGGACACGGCCCTGACCATCGACGGCCACCAGGGCGGCCTGCTGCGAGGTCTGGTCCTTGAACCGGCCGACGGCAGCCTTGGCGGCGGTGCCTGCGGACGTTTCCATCACGGGGTCGAGCGTGGTTTCTACAGTCAGGTCGCGGGTCAGTTTCGGCACCATCTGGCGAACCTGGCCGTCCACCCAGTCCACGAAGTATTGCGAGGGGCCGGTGGGTGCGGTTTTCCGGACTTTGGGCGTCTGGGCGGCGGCCCGGTCGCGCTGATCCGGCGTAATAGCACCGACCTCGACCATGGCGCTGAGCACCAGACCGGCACGTTCAAGACATCGCTCCGGCTGCTCCACCGGATTATAGCCTGTCGGCGACTTCAGCACCCCGGCCAGCATGGCGGCTTCCTTGATCGTCAGTTTCGCCGCCGGCTTGTCGAAAAACCGCTGCGACGCGGCCTCCAGCCCATAGGCCCCCGAGCCGAAATAGACCCGGCTGAGATAAAGCCCCAGGATCTGTGCCTTCGTGTAGCTCCGCTCGATCTGCACCGCATAGGCCAGTTCCGTGGCCTTGCGCTCCAGCGTACGCGCCTGGCTGAGGAACAGGTTGCGGGCCAGTTGCTGGGTGATCGTCGAGGCCCCCTGCGTCGCGCGGCCCTCGCCGATGCCGGTGACAACGGCCCGGGCAATCCCGCGCGGGTCAAAGCCATTGTGCTCATAGAACCGCCGGTCCTCGATGGCCACGAAGGCGGCTGGCACATGCTTCGGCAGCTTCGCGAGATCAACCGGCGGCGCGTAACGACCGCCTCGCGTCCCGGCCAGCCCGCCCGTACGATCGAGATAGGTGATCTGCAGCTCCCGCTGGATCGCAGGAAGTCGCGGCAGCTCAAACCCTTGGGTCGAGAGTTGCAGAACAGCGGCCAGGGCAATCAAGCACGTCTCCCGGGACGCCGCTCCCTCAAGCGTGTCCGATGGAACCTATGTGTCGCGGGTTGGCACAAGGGCCAAGATAATTCGCGGTAATCTCCAGTGACCGCCGCCCCCTACAGCTCCACGAAACTCTCGAACCCGCCATAGATCAGCCGCTTGCCGTCGAAGGGCGCGTCGTCGTGCTCATGTTGCATCCGCTCATCCGCCATCACCCTCGCGTTGATCGCATCACGTGACGCGCGGTCGGGGTAGGTGATCCAGGAGAACACCACCACCTCGTCGTCGGTGGCCTGACCCGCGCGGGGGAAGGACGTGAGGTCGCCGTAGGGGACATCGTCGGCGACGCATTCCACATAGGACAGCGCGCCGTGTTCCATCCACATCGCCCCGGCGCGCGCGGCCAGGGCCTTGTAGGCGTCCAGCTTGGCCTTGGGCACGGCCAGGACGAAACCATCGACGTAGGGCATGGGCAGCTCCTTTACGTTCCGCGCCATCATAGAACGATCCCGACGCGGGGAAACCGCCACCTCGGCGAGAATTCGTTCGCCATCGCTTGCCGCCCACGGTCAGGCCGGTCATTTTGGCCGCTCCGGATTCGGGCTGGCAGGGGAGCGCACACACGTGGCTGAAGCGATCCGCCGGCGTCGGCGCGTCAAGATCGTCGCCACGATAGGCCCGGCGTCATCGACGCCTGAGCAGCTGGAGGAGCTGTTCCGCACCGGGGCCGATGTGTTCCGGGTAAATTTCAGCCATGGCACCCAGGCGGGACACGCCGAGGTCATCGACAACATCCGCCGCGTGGAAAAGCGGGTGGGCCGCCCCATCGGTATTTTGGCCGACCTGCAGGGGCCGAAGCTGCGGGTGGGCCGGTTTGCGTCGGGCCATGTGGTGCTGCAATGGGGCCGAACACTCAGGCTCGACCTGAAAGCCACACCCGGCGACGGCCAGCGCGTGCAACTGCCACACCCTGAGATCATGGCCGCGGCGGGACCGGGGTCAGTGTTGCTGCTGGACGACGGCCGCATCCGCTTGGAGGTAACCCGCCAGACGGCGGAGTCGCTGGACACCCGCGTGATCGTCGGCGGGCGGTTGTCGGACCACAAGGGCGTCAACCTGCCCGGGATCACCCTGCCGATCCCAGCGCTGACTGTGAAGGATCGCTCGGACCTGACCTTCGCGCTGGATCACGGGGCCGACTATATCGGCCTGTCGTTTGTCCAGCGGCCCGAGGATGTGAGCGAGGCGCGCGAACTGATCGGCGACCGCGCGTTCATTATGTCGAAGATCGAAAAACCCGGAGCGCTACAGTCCATCGAGGAGGTGCTGCGGCTATCCGACTCCATCATGGTGGCCCGCGGCGATCTGGGCGTAGAGATGCCGGCCGAGGACGTGCCGCTGATCCAGAAGCGCCTGATCCGCGCCTGTCACCGGTTCGGCAAGCCCGTGGTCGTCGCCACCCAGATGATGGAAAGCATGATCGAGAACCCGACGCCGACCCGCGCCGAGGCCTCCGATGTGGCCACCGCCGTGTTTGACGGGGCCGACGCGGTGATGCTCTCAGCCGAGAGCGCCACCGGCAAGTATCCCGTCGAGACTGTCCGCATGATGGACCGGATCATTGCGCGCACCGAGGATGACGACGAGCTGCGGGCTGCGCGCGCGGCGCTGAGGCCAAAGCCCGAGAAATCCTCCGCTGACGCCATTTCCTCTGCGGCGCGGCAGGTCGCCGACACCATCGAGGCCAAGGCGATTGTGGCCTTCACCCTGTCGGGCAGCACCGCCCTGCGGATCTCCCGTGAGCGACCGGATTGCCCGATCCTGGGCCTGACGCCCAGCCTGGAGATTGCGCGGCGCATGTCCTTGGTCTGGGGGGTGCACGGCATGACCTCGGAGCCCAATCACACCATGACCGAGACCGTCGCCCAGGCCGCCACGCTGGCGCTTAAGGGCGGTTTCGCCAAGCGGCGCGAGGAGATCGTGGTGATCGCCGGCGTGCCGTTCGGACGGTCCGGCGGCACGAATTCTCTGCGGGTGGCACAGGTTACGTAGAGTATTCACGTCGCACTTTTCCAGTCACCATTGTAATTGAACACCGCATCCCGCCTCCCTTGAACGTCATAGGCGGGCCTGACCCGCCTACCCAACGGCGGCCTCGGCGTGGATCGGCGGACCAGGTCCGCCGATGACGATCTTGGTACGGGTGTATGTCAGCCTGGCTGGCAGGGTCGCGGGCCTTTCCCACGACCCCAATTGTGCAAAGCGTAACTCTGGAATCAAAACGACCCCACATTACTGTAGGGCCGTCATGAAATGTGGGTGCGGGGACAGGATCAATTCACAGCTACAATTGGTCAGTTCGCATCAAATCTTCGTCTGATACTTTGGCGACCAAGCGCCAAGGACGTCGATCATGAGCGAATTCAATTCACAGCTCTACAACGACAGACAGGTCGCCGCGCTTCTGGGGTTTTCCCTCAGTTGGGTTCGCCAGCAGCGTTTCAAGCGCCGCCACGGGAAGCAGCACATATTGGACATTGACCCGATCCGCCTCGGCGCATCCACTCGTTACCTACGGGCCGACATTGAGAGGTTCGTGCAGAATATCATCACCTCACCG
>JANORH010000408.1:0-1578 GCA_031415215.1 Alphaproteobacteria bacterium
CTCCGACAACGTTCATCCCATCCAGCCGCAACACCCCGTAGTTTCCCGACGCCAGACTTATCACGTCTCCCGCCTTCGCCGACTTGATCGCAGACCAAAGGCCGTCTGTGGTGCTGACGGAAATAGAAACTGCGTCTGGCATGCGCTTCCCTACAAATCCTCACCAAGTCCCGCCTTGGCGGCCTATGTGGTGAAAGTGTCCTGCCAACCGGGGCAACTCTCATTCATGGCAGCCATACGGCACACCCGGATCACGCTCTATCGGCAATTGATGAGGTTTTGCATAATTTGACCTGACGACCAACCGGGCCCGAAATGGCGGGGCACCAGGAAAACAAATGGTCCAGCAATCGCTTTCCTGAAGCTGGCGCCACCCGGAGCGGCCCTGTTGAGAAAACGAACTATCTGCGAAATTCAAGGCGCGGCGCAATTGCGTCGATAAGCCAGTATTCCGCCGAAAAAGGCGATTTGTCGCAGGAAGTAGAGTCCACGAAGGTCGGCACCCACCAGCCGGCACGCGGCGTACCCGAGCGCTGCAAGCGCGCGCCGGACCCGAAGGATCGTATCGCCCCCCGATGCGACTGAACGCGCTCCGGTGGCCACGCGCATGTGATGGGCTCCGGGGTACCGGTCTTCGAGATAAGCCAGCGTCTCGCCACTTGCGACGAAGTACTCGACCACATAGTCCCGGCTTTGCCGTCGCAGCGGAATGATGTGATGGACAACGGCCTCGGGCACCCACCAACCCGAAGCGCCGCTCTCCATAATCCGGAAGATCACCTCGGCTTCCTCGCCCAACCGCCTTTGGGCCGGCGATACGCCAAGTTCCGGATCGTAGGAGACACCACGCTGTTCTACTGCGCGAACTGCGAAGTTCGCCCCCCACGGGATACGGTCAACATTGAATCCAAGCGGAAGCGCCTGATCCCCGAAGTCGCGAGCCGCCAGCAGGGTCGTCAGGGGCCACTTCGACGCCAGCCGAGCAAACCAAGAGGGTGTCGGCTGTTCCAGTCTGGGGAGAATGCGTCCACCGAAGATTGCGGCGTCCGGATAGGTCTCGAAGGCACCGGCATAGGCAGCAAGCCACTCCGGGTCGAGTTCGACATCGTCATCCGTCCAGCAGATATAGCGCCCTTTGGCCTCCTGGACGCCCCGATTTCTGGCGTTGGAGAGGCCCGGGACCGGCTCGCGGACCAGCCTGACCGGAATACGGTTCTGAAATCCTTCTACGACGTCCGCCGTGTTGTCTGTGCTGCCGTTGTCAACAATACAGACCTCCCAGTCCAATCCCACAGGCACCCTCAGCCGGGAGATTGACGTCAGAAGCTCTTCAAGCTGTGCGGCGCGATTTCGCGTGCACACCACGACCGAAATCTCGGGTTCCGGTTCAACGTTCATTGTGGATACACGCTCTCCTGCGAACCTGGGGTCGTCAAGCGGACACCGAACTCCTGCCGTTCCGGCGATGCCAGACTCTCGCCAAAGCGGGATTCTAGCCCCGACGCGTTACCGTCTGGTATCGCCGGAACGGCAGGAGCTCGGTGTCCGCTTGACGACCCCAGGTTCGCAGGAGAGCGT
>JANORH010000409.1:0-3748 GCA_031415215.1 Alphaproteobacteria bacterium
GACGCCTGGGCCGACAAGGACGCGGTGCTGGCGGCGATCGACGACGGGGCGGTGTGTACGATCAATGCGCTGTCGGCCGGGGTGCACAGTGGCGTGGCGGCGATGAACTATGGCCGCAAGGGCCACATCAAGGGCAGCCGCAATGTGCCCTATGCGGCGCTGCTGGACGCCGATGGCCTGTATCGCAGCGACGATGAATTGCGGGCGCTGTTCGAGGGGGTGGGGGCGTTTGCGCGACCCCGGGTGATATTTTACTGTGGCGGCGGCATCTCGGCGACCATGGACGCGCTGGCGTTGACGCGGCTGGGGCATCCGTCGGTGGCGGTTTACGACGGGTCGATGTCGGAGTGGACGAAGGATCCGGAACTGCCGATGGAGACGGGGGCATGATGGCCGACACGCACAACCTCGTCGAAACGGCGCGGACCATCGCTGCTGAAATCGCCCCGCGCGGGCCTGAGATCGAGGCGTTGCGGCGGTTGCCGGACGATATCGCGACGCGGCTGGGCGAGGCCGGGTTCTACCGGATGTACGTGAGCGAGAGCGCGGGGGGCCTGGAAGTGCCGCCGTCCGTCGCCGCCCAGGTGGTTGAGGCCGTGGCCGAGGGTGACGCCGCCAGCGCGTGGGTGACCTTTATCGGCGCGACCACGGGGCTGGCGTTCGGACGCCTGACCGACGATGCGACCCGCGAGCTGCTGGCCAACCCGGCCAGCCTGGTCTCCGGCGTGTTTGCGGCCCTGGGGACGGCGACAAAGGTGGCTGGCGGCTTTCGGGTAAGCGGGACCTGGCAGTGGGGGTCCGGTTCGGGCAACGCGGACTGGGTTGGTGGCGGGTGCGTGCTGGTGGAGGACGGCCAGCCCCTGACCAATTCGGCCGGATTGCCGCGCAACCACATGCTGTTCTTTCCGGCTGCGGACCTGATCTCACTGGACACCTGGCACGTCTCGGGCCTGAGCGGGACCGGCAGCACGGCGTTTCAGGTCAAGGACCTGTTCGTGCCCGAGCACCGCGCGGCGGGTTATCTGGTCAAGTCGCCGCCGGACCGGCCGCTGTTCCGGTTCCCAGGGTTCTCGCCGCTGGCCCAGGGCGTGGCGGCGGTGGGGCTGGGGATTGCGCGGGCCAGCATCACGGAGCTGGTCAAGGTGGCCGGCGAGAAGAAGCGCGGCGGGTCGTCATCGCCGCTGGCCGAAAAGTCCCATGTGCAGATGGAGGTGGCCCGCGCCGAGGCGCGGCTGCGTTCGGCCCGCGCGTTCTTCTATGGCAGCATCGACGCCGGTTGGGAGGCCGCCAACGCGGGCGGGCCGGTGGCGGTGAGCCACAGCCGTGACATGCGCCTGGCCACCTGGCACGCCATGCAGGAATCCGCTGCGGTGGTGGACATGATGTACAATCTGGCCGGCGGCAGTTCGATCTATGACATCTCGCCGCTGCAACGACAGTTTCGCGATGTGCACGTGGCCACACAGCATTTCATGGTCTCGCCGTCGATTGCCGAGACCGCCGGGCGCCTGTTCCTGGGTCTGCCCACCATGACGGCGGGGTTCTGACGATGATTGCCTATTCCACCATCGGCGTGAACGACATGGTCCGCGCCATCCGCTTTTACGACGCCGCCTTCGCAGCCCTGGGGGCGGTGCGCGACGCCACCAGCGAGACCTGGACCGGCTATACCCGGGCCGGTGACCGCGCGAAATTCTTCCTGACCCGGCCGTTTGATCGTGAGGCGGCGAACGGCGGCAATGGGGCGATGCTTGCGTTTCTGGCGGAGGACCGCGCGGCCATCGACCGCTTCCACGCCGCCGCCCTTGAGAACGGCGGAACCTGTGAGGGGCCGCCCGGCGTGCGCGAGGGGATGAATCCGGTGTTCTACGCCGCCTATGTCCGCGACTGCGACAGCAACAAGCTCTGCGCGTTTGTGCGGAAGTGAACCGGGCATTGCGCGCCTGCGCGGCGGCTGTTGTTGCGCTTTCGATACCCCTGATGGCTCGCGCAGCACCGCCGCCGCCCGCCCCCGCCAAGCCCCACAACATCATCTTCGTGCTGGTGGATGACCTGCGCTTTGACGGCATGGGCTTTTTGCGGCCGGGACTGAAGACCCCGAACATCGACTTTCTGGCGAAGAACGGCGTCCACTTCCCCAACGCCGTGGTGACCTCGTCGCTGTGCTCGCCCAGCCGCGCCACCATCCTGACCGGCCAGACCACCCGCAACCACGGCGTGGTGGACAACAACAATTCGTCGGAAGAGAGCCTCGTCTTCTTCCCGAAGTACCTGCAGGAAGCGGGCTATCAGACCGCCTTCTTCGGCAAATGGCACATGGGCGCCGCCACGGACGCGCCCCGGCCGGGCTTCGACAAGTGGGTCAGTTTCAAGGGTCAGGGAACCTATTCACCGACCGAGGGACTGACGCCGCAGGATATCGCCGCCGGCAAGCGCCAGACCCTGAACGTCGACGGCAAGGTCGTCGACCGGACGGACTACATGACCGACGAGCTCGGCGCCTATGTGCTGGACTGGCTGGAGACCGGCCGGGACAAATCAAAACCCTTCTTCCTCTATCTGTCTCACAAGGCGGTGCATTCCGACGCCCAGCCTGCCGCGCGCCACGTGGGCCAGTACGCTGATCTCGATATCAGGATGCCCGACAGCATGGCCGATACGCCCGGGAACAATCGCGGCAAACCGTTGTGGGTACAGAACCAGCGCAACAGCTGGCACGGCGTTGATTTCCCCTATCACTCGAAGCGCGACCTTGAGGCCTATTTCAGGACCTATTTCGCCACACTGAGCGCGGTGGACGACAACCTCGGGCGCACTCTGGCCTACCTGCGAAAGAACAAACTCGAGACCAACACCCTGATTGTCTTCACCAGCGACAACGGTTTCCTGATGGGCGAGCACGGGCTGATCGACAAGCGCAACGCCTATGAGCCGTCGATCCGCGTGCCGATGGTGGCCTATGCGCCGGGCCTGTTGCCCAAGGGGATTACCAACCCGGTGCGGGTGCGCAATCTGGACCTGGCGCCAACCTTCCTGGATCTTGCAGGCGTCACGGCGGCACCGCAGTTCGAGGGGCGCAGCGTCTTGCCGGTCGCGACCGGAGCCGTCGCCGTGAAGGACTGGGTCGAGGACGACTTCATCTATGAATACTACTGGGAATGGACGTTCCCGCAGACGCCGACCACGTTCGCCATCCAGCGCGGTCGGCTGAAGTACATCCAGTATCATGGGATCTGGGACCTGGAGGAACTGTACGACCTGGCCAAAGATCCGGATGAGATGAACAATCTCATCAACGACAAGGCCTATGCGGCCAGCCGGATCGAGTTGCGCCGCGCCCTGTTCAAGGGACTGGCGACGCGGGGCGGTCAGCACGCCGTGCCTTACAGCGAGAAATCCAGTCCGGGGCTCACGTTCAGAGACCGGGACGGCGACAAGGCGGCAGACTTTCCACCGGAGTGGCTGGTCCCGACGACGGGGACTGACGCACCGAAATAGGCGGGCCTGCGACGATTTCACCGCAGAAGAACGGGTATCTGGCTCGCCCGGCAAAGCAGGGCTAGAGTGGGTGTCTTGGGGGGCTGGGGAGTCCATGGGGCAGGCTAGAGCCGCATGCCCCGGTCGAGCGCGGTCAGAACCGGCGCGAGAGGTTTGAGGTGTCGCCGGATGGCGATGACGTCGATCGAGGTGAAGAAGGCGACGGCGAATGGCGCGCCCAGCCAGAACAACAGCCACTGGCGGCCGGTGA
>JANORH010000410.1:0-13485 GCA_031415215.1 Alphaproteobacteria bacterium
CGTCCATGCAGAAATAGTCCGGCGCGATCCGGCCCACGGCGGGAAACGCAGCCTTGCGACCGGCCCAGAAGGCCAGGCGTTCCGCCTCGTTCTGCGATACCCGTTCGAACACGACGCCGCGCTCTGCGGCCAGCGTCCGGATCTGGCCCGTCAGTTCGTCGCATTCGGCTCCCGGCCCGTCCAGCTCGACGATCAGCAGGGCCGCGCAGTCGACGGGATAGCCCACGCCCACGAACGCCTCCGCCGCGCGGATGGAGGGGTTGTCCATCATTTCGAGGCCTGCCGGGATCACGCCAGCGGCAATGATGTCACCCACCAGCGCGCCCGCAGCCTCGACGGACTGAAAGCCCAGCAACATCGCCTTGGCGGTCTGGGGACGTGGCAAAATCCGCACGGTCACCTCGGTGACAATGCCCAGCAGGCCTTCCGATCCGGTCACCAGTCCCAGCAGGTCATAGCCGTCGGCGTCCATCGCCTTGCCGCCCAGGCGCACGATCTCCCCGCTCATCAGCACCAGTTCGCAGCCCAGCAGGTTATTGGTGGTCAGGCCGTACTTCAGGCAGTGCACGCCGCCCGAGTTTTCCGCCACGTTGCCACCGATCGTGCAAGCGATCTGACTGGACGGGTCGGGGGCGTAGTAGAACCCCTCAGCCTCCACCGCCCCGCTGATCGCCAGGTTGGTGACGCCGGGCTGCACCACCGCGCAACGGTTGGCGTAGTCGACCTCCAGCACCCGGTTGAACTTCGACAGACCCACCACGACGCTGTCGGCCAGCGGCAACGCACCGCCGGACAGCGAGGTCCCGGCCCCGCGCGGCACTACCTTGACGCCGTTGGCCTGGCACCAGCTGAGAATTCGGGCGACCTGATCCGTAGTGTCCGGCAGGACGACCGCGATGGGGGCCTGGCGGTAGGCCGACAGCCCGTCGCTCTCGAAGGGGACCAGGCCGGAAGGTTCGCTGACAACGCCCTCGCCGGGCACGATCTGCGACAACGCGCGCACGATCTCGGCCTTTCGGGCGATCAATGCGGGGTCCGGCGCAGGCATCTTCATTGGGGGACGGTAGGCGGAGATGGCCAGCAGCGCCATCGCCTGATCTACCCAAACAGCCGATAGACAGCCGTGCCCAGTTCCCGGTGTATTTTCAGTACCTGCAGGCGCGAGTGGCGATCTACCGCATTAATGGCCCGTTCGGCGCGGGCCGCGTCACGGGTCTGTAGCACCCGCGCCAGCTCGCGCCAGGTTTCCACAGCGTCTGCCCGCCACTTTGCGTCCACCGCGTTCAGGACACGGTGCTGCCAGTAAACCAGCCGGACCACCCGGCCGATTGTCGCTGCGACATGGGGGCTTCGCGAAATCTCGAACAGATATCCGCCAAGGCCGAACGCAGCGTTCAACTGTTCCTGGGTGGGCCGTGACGGATCAGCGGAGGGCGCATGCGCCTCGACGCGCGCGGCGAATTTCTCTAGCTCGGCGTCGGTCGCCCGCTGCACCGCAAGACGCGCCACCACAGCCATCAGCGCTGCGGTCAGCAGGAACAGATCCTCGACGTCATTCAGGGTCAGCAACACAACGCGCGCACCCTTCCAGGGTACATTCTCGATCAGGCTGTTCTGCTCGACGATCTGCAAGGCCTCGCGTACCGGCCCGCGGCTGACGCCCAGCCGGTCGGCCACTTCCTGCTCCCGGAT
The DNA here is from genome assembly GCA_031415215.1 of Alphaproteobacteria bacterium. Classification (GTDB taxonomy): domain Bacteria; phylum Pseudomonadota; class Alphaproteobacteria; order Caulobacterales; family Caulobacteraceae; genus Phenylobacterium. The sequence continues at coordinate 1,693 of JANORH010000410.1, forward strand.
ACGGTCACCGGGACGATAGTGACCCCGTATGATGTCCCGCATGAGGCGCTGCGCGATCTGGTCAGCGACCGGTGTAGATCGAGACGCGCCGACGATGCGGCGTGCAAACAGGGTCATGATTCCACTTCGCGCAAGTGTGGAGCCCATGGCCCAGGACCACCGTGCCATGCCTTCAAGTCTGTCATTGGCCTATTGTAGAATTTCTGATTCCGTGACGGATTGTAGACAAAATAGCATCGGTCCCGTCAAGTTCGGGTAGAGCGCAACGAGGAAATCCATGGACATCCGACTTCTCGGCCACGCTTCCAGTCTAGCCATCCTGCTGGCGACGGGAGCCGGTGTCACGGCCTACGCCCAGGCCCCCGCGAACGAGATCGAGGAAGTGGTCGTCTCGGCGCGCAAGACCGAGGAAAAACTCAAGGACGTGCCGATCGCCGCGACCGTGCTGGACGAGACCATCATCCGGGACCAGGGCGGCGTGCGCACCATGGAGGATCTGCTGGCCAACGCACCGGCGGTGCATTTTCTCGACACCACCTCGCCCACCAACTCCGAGGTGACCATTCGCGGGTCGGGCACCAGCCGCGGCACCAACGCCGAGGCCGCTGTCGGCCTCTATCGCAATGGCGCTTATGTGGGCGGCGGAACACTGGGTGGGCGCTCGTTCTCGCGTCTGGACCTGTTCGACGTTCAGCGGGCGGAGGTGTTGCGCGGCACCCAGGGCGCGCTCTATGGCCGCAACGCCGTGGGCGGCGCGATCAACGTCATTACCCAGCAGCCCAGGTTCGAGCGCAGCGGGGATGTGTTCGGCCAGTACGGCACCAACCAGTACAAACAGGCCGACCTGATCCTGAACTACAACCTCAGTGACAACTGGGCGGTGCGTTTCAGCGGCAGCGTGGTCGATCAGCCCAAGGGCTTCTTCTACAATCCCACCCAGGACCGGCACTACGACGAGCAGAAGACCAGCGCTGAACGGGTCCAGATCCGCTATCGCAACGACCGTTTCGACGGCAACCTGCTGGCCGAGCACTACCAAGGCAACTTGCAGTCAGTGACCTTCCGGGTCGTCATCCCCAACGGCACGGCGGCCACCTTCCCCGGCGGCTATGTTCAGGATGAGTATAGTTACCCCCACAACGGCCCGATGGCGGCCAAGCAGCAGATCAATGGTATCCAGGCCAACTGGAGCTACCGGATGGAAGGGGCCACCTTGTCCTCGGTCAGCAACTACCGGGAACGCCGCACCCTATTCACCTTTGACAGCGACGGCGTCTCGCCCGCTGAACTGGCCCGCGTACGTGCGGCCAATCCCGGTGCTGCTGTCGCAACAGATGCCTTTGGCGAGAGCATCACGGTCGATACGACGAAGAGCTGGTACCAGGATCTTCACATGAACGGGCTGATCGGCGACGGCGTGACCTGGCTGGTCGGGTTGGAACACGTAAGGTTCGAAAGCAATGGATCAAACACCACCGGGCGCACACCCCTTGCGACAAACGCCTTCTCACCCGGCACGATCGCGCCAGTGAACCTCGAGGTAGAGTCATTGGCGGCCTACGGCCTCGTCGGCATCGATCTGACGGACACGATCAATGTCACCGCCGAGGGTCGCTACACCGGCGACAAGCGTCTGATCGACATCAATCGTTTTGACCGCCGCACAGGTCTTCCCGTTTCCACCGCGCGGTTCGACGTCAACGGCGACAATTCACCGAATAATTTCAACTACACGCTCAGCGCCGGCTGGAAGCTGCAACCCGACTGGCTGCTATATGCAAAGCTTGGCACGGCGTTCCGGGCCGGCAGTTTCAACACCGACCTGGGGGATCCCCGAGGGGCGGTCATCCCGCTGGCTTATGACGACGAAAAGTCACGAACCCTCGAAGTCGGGATGAAGGGCGATATCATGCCCGGCCTGTTTGTCAGCCTGACCGGCTACATCACCCGCACCACTGACGCCCTTGTGCAAAAGGACAACGGCTGCCGGGCCACCAACGTGGCCTGCCCGGTGGCCGCCACCAACTTCCTGGTCAACGGCGGGACGGCGGAGGTGCGGGGCGGCGAGTTCGAGCTGTCCTATCGCGGCCAGGTGCTGGGAGGACGGCTGCGAGCCAACTTTGGTCTGACCAAGCAGGCCGGCGAATTCGTTGGTGGGTCCGACAAGGGCAAACGCATCCCGCGTATTCCCACCACCGGCTTCAAAGGTGACATGAACTATCGCCACCTGATCAGCGGCGACTGGCATGGTTTCGTCAACGCCCGCTACGTTTCGGAATATGGCGGACGCCAGGAGATCAACACGGACATCCCGATCGCCTTCACCACGCCCCAGCAGTTCAGGTTCGCCACCTTGAAGGACCATGAGCTGGTGGACTTGCGGATCGGCGTGAACACTCAGATGTCGGAGATCGCGCTCTACGCCGACAACGCCACCGACGAGCGCTATGTGATCTTCGAAACCTCAGCGACGAACCGCCTGAACGCCAAGCGGCGCATCGGCGTGCAGGTGCGCCAACGGTTCTGAGGTCCCGACCACGCATACGTCGAACTGGCAGTATGGAGGCCTTGGGAATGCTTGGGACTAGGGGTTTCGCGGCCACTCTTGGGCTGGCGCTCTCGATGTCTCTCGCCGCGACGGCGGCGGAGCCGATTGTCAGGACAATACAGGGACCGCTGCGCGGCGAGTCGGTCGGCTCGATCTTCCGCTACCTGGGCATACCATTCGCGCAGCCGCCCATGGGCGGCCTCCGTTGGCGGCCTCCCGCGGCTCCAGTCGCGTGGCCGGGAGTTCTCAATGCGAGGTCCGCAGGACCGGCTTGCCCGCAGGCCGCCGCCGCGAGCCTGCCCGCCGCTCTGCGCAACCTGCCCCAGAATGAAGACTGCCTCTACCTCAATGTCTGGGCCCCTGAGGGCGCTCAGCGGCTCCCGGTGATGGTGTGGATCCACGGTGGTGCCTATCGGCAAGGCGCGTCCAGCCTGCCGCTTTACGAGGGCACGCCCCTGGCCAAGCAGGGCGTCATTGTTGTGACGCTGAACTATCGGGTTGGGGCGCTGGGGTTCTTCGCCCACCCGGCGTTGACCCGCGAAGCCGCGCAGGATGCGCCGCTCGGGAACTATGGTCTGATGGACCAGCTGGCCGCCCTGCGCTGGGTCCAGCAGAACATTGCGGCTTTCGGCGGTGACCCCGCCCGCGTCACCGTGTTTGGCGAGTCCGCCGGCGGGGGAAGCATTCTACACCTGATGACGATCCCCGAGGCGCGCGGCCTTTTCGCCCAGGCCATCGTCCAGTCCGGGGGCGGCCTGACCAACCCTGTAGATCTCAAGACCCGCGAGGCTGTGGACCAACGGGTGGCTCAGGCCGCGGGCGCGCCGACGAACGCGACATCCAATCATCTTCGCGCCTTGAAACCCAGCGAACTCCTGGCAGCCGCAAACCGGATTCCCGGGTCAGCGCCCGCACCGTTCCTGGACGGGCGTCTGCTCAGAACGGCGCCGTGGAAAGTCTTCAAGGTGGGCGACGCCATGGACATTCCGCTCCTGATCGGTGCCAACAGCAACGAAGCCAGCGTGATGTCCGCCCTTGGCGTGCCCCTGACCGCGGCGGACGCGTTCCTGGGGGCCGACAAGGCCAGGGCCAAGACGGCATACGGCGACATCGCTGACACCGAACGCGCGCGTCAGGTGCTGGGTGACGCCTGGTTCGTGGCACCGGCCCGTTGGGTGGCCAGCACGTCCGCGTCCGGCGCTCCGGCCTATCTGTACCACTTCGATTATATGCTGGAGTCCCAGCGGGGTCGCGTTCCAGGCGTGAGCCACGGCGGCGAGATAGCTTACGTCTTCAAGACCTGGGATGCCTATCCTGCCCTGGCCGCCAGCCTGACGCCCAGGGATATGGCTTATGGAGAAGGGGTCTCGGCCTGCTGGGTGAGCTTCGCCAAGTCGGGTTATCCCGATTGCGGTCCAGGTACGTCGTGGCCAGCCTATGATACGACGACGGACAAGCTGATGCTGTTCGGGAATACGCTGGCGGTTCGCTCGGGCTTCCGGAAGCCGCAACTGGATCTGCTCCTGGACGAATTCTTCCGCACAGCCCGACCTGTCGCACCATGAAGGGATAGAGGCGCGGGTATCACGCTCGTTCCAGGCACCCCCCTCATCCGTCATAGAATAGCGCCGGGTGCAGGCCGATGACCTTGCGTGCGCGGGCTGTGGTGGCGCGTTCGATGGCCTCCAGCGACAACTGATTGGCCTGATCGGTCGGCACCAGCCTCTGGGCGATGTCGCGGCGGCCGTAGTGGATCTGCAGGAAAAACCGACCGTGGTCGCCGTCCCGCGTCGGCATGCGGCGATGCCAGACGTCTGAGACGAACAGCCCTGCATCGCCGGCCCTGGTCAGCAGCGGCACGACCCGCTGGCCCTCGTAGTCGAGGTCGTCGTCCATATTGCGGTCATGGGGTGGCGATCGCCCAGACAGGTGGCTGCCCGGCAGCACGCCCGTGGGGCCATCCTCGATGCCGCAGTCCTGCAGGTAAAGATGCACCCCGATGGCGAACACCGGGTGGGGGATGTCGGTCGGCCAGCGCACGCCCTCCGGCAGCGGCACATGAGGCCCGGCGTCGATGTGCCAGCTCTGGCCGCCATGCGATCCCGGATGGCCCGCCGGATTGCGCCAGGCGGTGTTGGCGATCACATGGCAATCCTCGCCCAGCAGCGGCTCGATCACCGACAGCAGGCGTGGGTGCGCACAGGCGCGCTGGGCAGCGGCGCTGCGGTTCAGCAGGGCGTAGCGGAACATGGCGTCGTCATCCGGCGACCGATCCCCGCGTTGGTCGGAGGGGTCACGGTCGTAGATCTCGCCGATCTCGGCCTGCAGTTCAGCGATCTCGCACGGCGAGAGCAGCCCGCGGATGATCGTATGGCCATCGCGTTCCAGCTGAACGGCCTCGTCCGGCGCCGGCTCGGTGCGGACTTCAAGATAGGGGCGACCGCGTCGGATCATGCTGGAACTCCTTGAGCGCAAATCTAGCCGGAACTCTGGCGGCGAACCAAACCGGTGTGCAGGCGCAATGATCAGGTTGTCCGTCGCAGCGACAAGGGCCACTGTTCACCTCAGGCGAAAACAGCGGAACAGAACCATGAACATCAGACGTACACTGGCTCTGGCGGTTATCACGACAGCGTTGGCCAACGCGGCCCAGGCGCAGCAGGACTTCAGCAAAGTCGAGGTCAAGGCGGCTCTGGTCGCCGGCAATGTCTACATGTTGACCGGGGCGGGCGGGAACATCGCTGCCGTGGTCGGGGCCGACGGCATTGTCATCGTGGATGACCAGTACGCGCCCATGGCGGACAAGATTCGCGCGGCGCTGAAGGGGGTCAGCGACCAGCCGGTCCGGTTTGTGATCAACACCCACTTCCACGACGATCACGCCGGCGGAAACGCGGCGTTCAGTGCCGGGGCGACCGTGATCGCCCAGGACAATGTGCGCAAGCGGCTGGCCAGCGGGGGCGTGGTCGGGAACGGCGGGACCATGCGCCGGGAGGTTCAGCCGGTGTCGGGCGGGGCCCTGCCCATCGTCACCTTCGGCCACGACATGACGCTGCATCTGAACGGCGAGGACATCCGCGCCGTGCACGCGCCGCACGGCCACACTGACGGCGACGCCATCGTCTATTTCCCCAAGGCCAATGTGATGCACACGGGCGACCTGTTCGTGACCTATGGATTTCCCTTCATCGACATCAGTGCCGGGGGCTCAAGCCGCGGGATTATTGCTGGCCTTGAGAATGCACTTCGCATCGTGCCTGGCGATGTAAAGGTGATCCCCGGGCACGGGCCGGTCTCGTCGGTAACCGATGTCCGCAACTACATTGTGATGCTGAAGGAGACCCGCGCCGTGGTCGCCGCCGGCGTCAAGGCCGGCAAGTCGCTGCCGCAACTCAAGGCCGATAAGGTGCTGGAACCGTGGCAGAAGTTCAGCCGAGCTTTCATCACCACCGACCTGTTCATCGAGACGCTTTACAACGAGCTGACCGCCCGGCCCGGCAGTGGGCCTGTGCGACACAACTGAGGTCGCCCTATTCGCCCTTGAACACCGGCGTCCGTTTCTCGTTGAAGCTGGCCACGCCTTCTCGGCGGTCGGCGGTGGTGAAGAGGTGGTTGTAGAGGCTGAGTTCCAGATCCATGGCCTGTTTCAGGTCCAGGTCCTGGCCGCCGTGGACCACGCGCTTCAGGGCGCGGACTGACAGCGGTGCCCGGCTGGCAATCTGGGTGGCGACGGCCAGTACGGTCTCAAGCAGGGCCTCGGCCGTGACCACGCCGTTGACGATCCCGTAGTCCAGCGCCTTGTCCGCCGGGATCGGGGCGGCGGTGGTCATGATCTCGATGGCCCGCCTTGGCCCCACGGCTCGGGTTAACAGCTGGGTGCCGCCAAGGCCCGGCATGATGCCGAGGCCCGCCTCGGGCAAGCCGAACCGCGCGCCCTCGGCAGCATAGGCGAAGTCACAGGCCAGGGTCATCTCGCACCCGCCGCCCATGGCCGCGCCCTGGACAGCGGCGATCACCGGGACGGGCACGGCCAGCTGTGCGCGGGCCATGTCCTCGAAGATCTTGTGCTGGGCAGCCCAGGCCTCATCGGTCATGCCGTTGCGTTCCTTGAGGTCCGCGCCGGCCTGGAAGTTCTTGCCTTCGCCCCTCAGGATCACGCACCGCAGGTCCGATCGCGCGCCGAGCCCCGTCCAGGCCTCCTTGAGTTCGCGGCCCATCGTCGACGACAGGGCGTTGGCCACCTCGGGCCGGTTGAATACCACCGCAACAATGCCGGGGCCGAGGTCTTCCAGCTTGATCGTTTCGTAGGCCATCAGAAGCTTTTCGGTTGGCCCAGCACGTGGGTGGCCACGTGGCTGAGGATGAGATTCGTGGAGATTGGGGCGACCTGATAGAGGCGGGTCTCGCGGAACTTGCGTTCGATGTCGTATTCCTCGGCGAAGCCGAAGCCGCCGTGCGTCTGGATGGCCATGTCGGCGGCGAACCAGGAGGCCTCCGACGCGACCAGTTTGGCCATATTGGCTTCGGTGCCGCAGGGTTGGCCGGCCTCGAACAGTTCGGCGGCTTTCTCGACCATCAGGTTGGCGGAGGTCATCTGGACGTAGGCTCGGGCCAGCGGGAATTGCACGCCCTGATTCTCGCCGATAGGGCGACCGAACACCACCCGGTCCTTTGCGTACTGGCTGGCGCGGTCGATGAAGAACCTAGCATCGCCGATGCACTCGGCGGCGATCAGGATCCGCTCGGCGTTCATGCCGTCGAGGATGTATTTGAAGCCCTTGCCTTCCTCGCCGATCAGGTTCGCGGCGGGGACAACGAGATCCTCAAACAGTAGCTCGGTGGTGGCGTGGTTGAGCATGGTGCGGACCGGCGTGATGATAAGGCCGTTGCCGACCGCAGTCCGCATATCCACCAGCAGTACACTCATGCCGGCGGAGGTCTTCGCCTCCTCGCGCGGCGACGTCCGGCACAGAAGCACCATCAGATCGGAGTGTTCGGCGCGGCTGATCCACAGTTTGCGGCCATTCACGATATAGGTGTCGCCGACCTTCTTTGCGAAGGTGGAGATGCGGGTAGTGTCGGTGCCAGCGTCCGGCTCGGTAACGCCGAAAGCCTGCAGGCGCAGTTCGCCGCTGGCGACCTTCGGCAGATAGGCCTGCTTTTGTGCCGCCGTGCCGTGCCTGAGCAGCGTGCCCATGGTGTACATCTGGGCGTGACAGGCGCCACCGTTGCAGCCAGAGCGGTGGATTTCCTCCAGCACCGCAGCACCGGCGGCCAGACCCAACCCTGAGCCACCGAATTCCTCGGGGATCAGTACCGACAGGAACCCGGCTTCGGTCAGTGCCGAAACGAACGCGGTCGGATACTCCCGTTCGCGATCAAGGGCGCGCCAGTAGGCACCTGGGAAGCGGGCACAGAGCTTGCGCACGGCCTCGCGGATTTCGGGGAAGGTTTCCTGGGTCACGCGTCGACATTGCCATGACGACGCTGGGTCAGGCTAGAGGGTCAGCGGGTGGTGCGCATCCGGCCCAGCAGCCGCGCAAGCGCGGGGATCAGTTCGCGCTGTTCCACCCGGCGATAGTCATGGTCAGCCGGCAGGGCCTCGACAAGGCGGCGATGGGCTGTGCCGAGATTATGATACGGCAACCTGGGCATCAGGTGGTGCAGGGCGTGATAGCGTAGGCCCACCGGAGCCCACAGGAACGGCAGCATTGCCGGCGGCGGCACGTTCACCGTATCCAGGAACTGATCCAGCACCGCCATCTGGTCCCCGTTGTTTTCCCAGTAGTGGGCGACGGCGGTGCGCAACTGATTCAACACCGTCATCAGGCTGAAGATCACCATGGCGATGATCAGGGCGCGGAGTGGGATCACACCCGCCGCTGTCAGGCCCAGCACTGTCCAGCTCCACAGCCAGGCGCCGATCTCCTGCGCCAGCCAGGGTGCGCTGCGGGCACGGTCGAAATCGTCGCGGGAAAAACCGATATTGATGACCATGCCCGAGGTCCTGGCGATCACGAACCGCCGCAGCGGCGGGATCAGGAAGCTCAACGGTGCCAGGATCGCAAACCGCAGGATCACGCCAACCGGTGCCAGAAGGGCGATGCCAATGAACGCCGCAAGCTCGTGCGGCGGCCGGCGGGCCAGAGGATGATACTCCGGGTCGCGGGCGGTGCCGTAGCGGTCCTTGGCGTGGTGCAGGATGTGGACGCCCTCATACAGCAGCGAGGGCGTCAGCCAGGGCACGCCGATCAGCACGTTCCAGGCGAAATGGAAGCCTGGCACGTCGTCTCGCCGCAGGTGCGTAAGCTCATGGATGAAGCTGATGCCGCGATAGAGCGCCAGTATACACACCAGCCCCGCAGCCAGCGCCCATCCCGGCGATGAGCTGGTCGTCGCGATGGCCAGGCTCATCCACGTGACCGCTGCCGTCACCGACAGGTCCAGCCAATAGACCCGCGGGCTCGCTGCCACCAGATCGCGGGCGAGTTCGTTGGCCTGTCGGGCGAGGCTGGCTTCGGTATCGGCGGTGAGGCTCACGCGGTCTTTTCGTCCTGTTTGCGGATCGTGGATTTAGGGCTTCGATGCCCCGGTTGAAAGGCCCGGACCCTCAACCTGCGTACACAGCCTGCTCAAATGCCTCAAAGGTCGCCATCATCGCAGGGTCGGCGAAGGGCAGGAACTGAGCGAACAGCACGCCGGCGACGCCGCTGGCCGGATCGGCCCAGTAGTAACAGTTGGCGATCCCGCCCCAGGCCAAGCTGCCGGCGCGGCGGCCGCCTGGCACGTCCGTCTCGTTACGCAGGAACCCCAGGGTCCAGCGTTTGTCGACCCCTGACATCGGCTGGAAGTCATGGCTGAAGCCGAGGTTGACGGACATCAGGTCTCCGGCCGGGCCACGATCCGTCTGGACATCACGAAGCAAGGCCAGGGTTTCTGTCCGGACCAGCCCGCCTGCGTCCGACATGATGGCCTGGAGGAATTTCAGGTAGTCCGGCGCAGTCGAGGTCAGCCCGCCGCCGCCCCACATCTGCGGTGCATTCGGGAACGCATCGGTGGTGATGAGTGCGCCCTCAGGACCTCGCACGTGCATGCCTGCCCGCCGGTTGGTTTGGACGGCGTCGGGGGCGAAGGACGTGTCAGCCATGCCGAGCGGCCCCAGGATATGTTCGGCGAAATAGACATCCAGGCTCTGGCCGCTGGCCGCCTCGATGGCCCATCCGGCGGCGTCGATGCCGATGCCGTACTGCCAGCGCTCGCCCGGATCGAACATCAGGGTCGGCGCACCGGACATCAGGCTCTCGCCCGTGGCAGCGAAGTAGCGAGTCAGGTCCGCGCTGCAGAAATCATAGGCCAGACCCGAGGTGTGGGTCAGCAGGTCGCGCAGGGTGACGGCACGGCGGGCTGCTCGCAGCCTTGGCGTTCCGTCCGCCTCGAAACCGTCCAGCACTCTGGGTGCCGCCAACATGGGAACCCGGTCGCCGATCGGATCGTCGAGGCTCAGGAGGCCTCGCTCCACCAGCTGCAAGGCCGCCAGCGCCGTGATCGCCTTGGTGCAGGACGCGATCCAGAACACCGAGTCCGGCGCCATCAGGCGCGGATCGGACAGCCCTCGCACGCCGGCGGCGAGGTGGTGGACACCGCCTGGTCCTGCCACTGCCGCGGTCAGACCGGGTGCCACGCCGTCGGATACGGCTTTGTCCAACAGGTCCTGGAGGGCGCGCGACATCATCTGTTTCTCCCTGCCGCGCTGCAGCGGCTTGTTAAGTGGCACCTGCCGCCCTACCTTGGCGTCGGCGGTTCTGCTGCGGCTCTCGTCGGAGGCGACATATTCCAGCGACCTTAATTCACCTCTAGGGAGCTGTCCCTGGCCGGGACCCTGGTCCCGGGCACACGGTGCCCACCTGTCACTAACAGGTCGAGGGAATGAAACAGTCCTTCACGGCTCTCGCGGCGCCGCCACCCGTCTTCCGCTATAAGGGGACGTGATTTCGAAATCCACCCTCCGGTCGCGCATGCGTGCGTTGCGTCGGTGCCTGGCCGCCGGGGCACCTGATGCCGCCGTGCGTGCCGCCGCCAACCTGCCCGACGGTTGGCCCGGGACGCCGGTCGCGACCTACGGCGTTTATTATCCGATGGGGTCTGAGCTTGATCCGGGCGCGATCCGGATCGCAGACGCCCTGCGCGCCTTGCCGGTGGTTGTGGGCCGCGACACACCGTTGGTGTTCCGGATGTATCGACCCGGTGACCCGCTTGACCCCGACGCCCTTGGCCTTTCTGCACCGACGCGGGACGCCGCAATCGTCTTTCCAGATGTACTGTTCGTGCCGCTCCTGGCCTTCGACCGGCATGGCGGGCGTCTGGGACAGGGCGGTGGCTTCTATGATCGCACGATAGCGGCCTTGCGTGAGCGGGGGACGGTGCTGGCGGTCGGCCTCGCCTATGCCGGTCAGGAAGTGGATCAACTGACCCTTGAGCCGCACGATCAGCGCCTCGACGCGATCCTTACCGAGACGGCTTTTATCCCTATCCCGAGGAACTGATCGATCCCGACGCCCTGCCATACCGGTCTTGACTCCCGCTTTTCCAGGATTAGAACAAAACTGGAACAAAAGGAGTCTCAATACCATGTCCGATTTTCGCGCCATCCGGGCGAAGATCGCTGCGCTGGAAAGCGCGACGCGGGCGCAGGCCGGTGTGCTGCCGTTCGGGGAGGCGTCGCTGGACGCGCGGCTGCCCGGTGGTGGCCTGCCGCTAGGGCGGTGGCACGAGATCGTGGGCGCTGGTCTGGAGGCCGAGACATCCGCCGCGCCCGCCGCCTTCGCCGCCCTGATGGCCCGACCGCTGGCCCGCCGGGGCGAGGCGGTCTGGGTGCTGCGGCGGGACGACCTCTGGGCACCGGGGCTGGCGGGGCTGGGGTTCCCGCCCGAACGGCTGATCCAGGTCTGCGCCCGCGATGAGGCCGAGACCCTGATGGTGATGGAAGACGCGCTCACCACCGTCGGCGTCTGCGCGGTGTTCGGCGAGGTGGAGGCCGTGGACCTGACTGCCGGTCGCCGGCTGCAGCTGGCCTGCGAGAAGCGGGGCGGGACTGGATTTGTCATCCGCCGCAGACCGTTCGGCGGGGCGGGGCGCAAAGACAGCGCAGGATCTGTCGCCGCCACCCGCTGGAGCGTGCGGTCTGCACCCTCCGAGCCCGCCGCAGGAGACTTCGGCCTGGGCGCACCCCGTTATCACGTTGAACT
>JANORH010000411.1:0-14978 GCA_031415215.1 Alphaproteobacteria bacterium
AGGGGGGTCGTCAGGCCGAACGCGGGTTTCTGATCAACCCGCCGGATCAGCTCGACGCCGTTGAGGATGTTGCCCCACTGGTCCGAGCCGCCCATCTGCAGCACGCAACCGTGGCTGCGTTCCAGCTCCAGGAAGTCCACCGACTGCATCAGCATGTAGTTGAATTCCAGGAAGGTCATCGGCTGTTCGCGTTCCAGCCGGGTCTTGACGCTGTCGAAGGCCAGCATCCGGTTGATCGTGAAGTGCACGCCGTAGTCGCGCAGAAACTGGACGTAGCCGAACTTCGACAGCCAGACATCGTTGTCGACCAGCACGGCGTCGGTGGGCCCGTCGCCAAAGGTCAGGAATTTGGCGAAGGTGCCCTTGATGCTGGCGATATTCGCCTGGATCTGGGCGTCGGTCAGCAGCGGGCGCTGGCCGTCCTTGTCGGTGGGATCGCCCACCTTGGTGGTGCCGCCACCCATCAGCACGATGGGCTTGTGCCCGGCTTGCTGCAGTCGCCGCAGCATCATGATCTGGATCAAGTGACCTACGTGCAGGCTGGCGGCCGTGGCGTCGAAACCGATGTAGGCCGTGACCACGCCGGAACCTGCGGCGGCATCCAGTTCCACCGGGTGAGTGATCTGATGGATGTAGCCGCGAGCCTGCATGATGCGCAGGAACTCGGACTTGAACACGGGGTCGGACATCTGGTGCTACTCGGGCTGGATCGCCAGCGCGCTAGGAGTGCGCCGGCCGGGAAGGGCAGGCGCGAAAGATCAGCGGCCTGCTAGGGGTGCAGGCGGTAATAGCGGCCGATTTGGGCGGCAGAACCGATCATGACGGGCTGGCTACATCGCCCGGGTCGTGGCAGTCAAGCACCATGCACGTGTTGGGATTCATGACGGGGACCTCGCTCGACGCCGTCGATATGGCTGTGCTGGAGACGGACGGTCGCGAAATCCACGCCTTTGGCCCGGCCGGCGAACGCAAACTGTCGGACGCCACCCGTGAGGTTGTGCTGGAGGCGACACGACAGGCGCTGGGCTGGATGCGCGGCACGCCTGAGCCGGTGATCTTCCGACACGCTGCCGAAATGGTCGCCGAAGAGCACTACGCTGCCGCCGAGGCTTTCCTGCTGGCGAACGACCTGTCTTGGCCTGATATCGATCTGATCGGCATGCACGGCCAGACGGTATTCCATGAACGGCCCAAGGATGGCGTGCCGGGGCGGACAGTCCAGCTGGGTGACGGGGCGATGCTGGCCAGATTGACCGGACGACCGGTGGCGTTCGATTTCCGGACCGCAGATGTGGCAGCCGGCGGTGAGGGTGCGCCGCTGGCACCGATCTATCATCTGGCGCGGGCCAGAGCTTCGGGCCTCACCGCGCCCCTGGCGGTGCTGAACGTCGGCGGTGTGGCCAATGTGACCTTCTGGTCCGGCGGTGACGATCTGGTCGCCTTCGACACCGGTCCCGGCAACGGGATGATCGACCTGCTGGTTCAAGGGCGTGGCGCGGGGCGCTTCGATGAGGGTGGCAACTACGCCAGCGTCGGGCGCGTGGACGACGGTGTGGTGCGGGCGCTGCTGGCCCATTCGTATTTTCAGGCTCCGCCGCCCAAGTCACTGGACCGGCATGATTTTTCGCTGGAAGCGCTGGAGCCGCTGAAGCTGGAGGACGCGGCAGCGACCCTGGTGGCTTTCATGGCGGAAGGCGTGAAGCTGGCATTCGGCGCCGTCGGCCAGATGCCGACGGAGGTGATTGTCTGTGGCGGCGGTCGCCACAACCCCGAGATCATGAAGGCGTTGACCGCGCGCCTCTCGGTGCCGGTCAAGACCGCCGAGGATCATGGCTGGCGCGGTGACAGCATAGAGGCCGAAGCCTTCGCTTATCTTGCGGCTCGAACCTTTCACGGGCTGCCGCTCTCGTTCCCGGGAACGACCGGCGTGGGCGAGCCCATGACCGGCGGTCGGGTTGTCACGCCGTAACGATTCCCTGCCCTTGAGCGAAGGGAAAAGGATGACGCCGGGGCATACTTGTTTTTCCAACGGTCGTTGGGCACGCTTATCCGCGATAACCTATTCGCGCGGAGCAAGACCATGGCTGACGATCTCGGGTTCGATCCCAACGCCCTGCGCGACAAGTACCGCGCCGAGCGAGACCGGCGCGTCCGGGCCGATGGCAGCGAGCAGTATGTCGAGATCGCCGGCCAATTCGCCCACTACCTGGAAGATCCCTATGTCGAGCGGGTTGATCGGGCTGCGCTGAGCGAAGATGTTGAAGTGGTCGTGGTGGGCGGCGGTTTTGGCGGTCAGCTGGCGGCGGCGCGGCTTCGGGAGTCCGGAGTGGACGATATCCGCATCATCGAGAAGGGCGGCGACTTCGGCGGTACCTGGTACTGGAACCGCTATCCGGGCGCGGCCTGCGACATCGAGAGCTACATCTATCTGCCGTTGCTCGAAGAGGTAGGATACCTGCCGGTCGAAAAGTACAGCCGCGCCCCCGAAATTCTGCGCCACAGCCGCGCCATCGCCGATAAATTCGACCTTTATCGCGGTGCGCTGTTCCAGACCGAAGTCACCGAGATGCGGTGGGATGACGACACCGCGCGCTGGACCGTTTCCACCAATCGCGGCGATTCACTGAAGGCCCGATTTGTGGTGATGGCCAACGGGCCGCTTCACCGACCCAAGCTGCCAGGTATCCCTGGCGTCGAGGGCTTCAAGGGTCACAGCTTCCACACCAGCCGTTGGGATTATGCCTACACGGGCGGCGACTCGAACGGGGGCCTCACCAACCTCAAGGACAAGCGCGTCGCCATCATCGGTACAGGTGCCACGGCCGTCCAGTGCGTGCCGCACCTTGGCGAGGCAGCCAAAGAGCTGTTCGTGTTCCAGCGCACGCCGTCGTCCATCGACGTCCGCAACAACCGTCCGACCGACCCGCAGTGGGCGCAGAACCTCGAGCCCGGCTGGCAACAGCACCGGATGGACAACTTCAACACCCTGGTCTCCGGCGGGTTTGACAAGGAAGACCTGGTACAGGACGGCTGGACCGACATCATCGGCAACATCCTGCTGCTGGCCCGCAACAAGATGGAAGCCGGCGAGGTGGTGGATAATCCCGCCGAGTTGATGCAACTGGCCGACTTCAAGAAAATGGAGCAGGTCCGCGCCCGCGTGGATTCCGTCGTCGAGGACGCTGATACTGCCGCGGCGCTGAAGCCCTGGTACAACCAGTTCTGCAAGCGGCCCTGTTTCCACGACGAGTATCTGGCCACCTTCAATCGCCCCAACGTCCATCTGGTCGATACCAAGGGCCAGGGCGTCGAGCGGATCACCGAGCACGGGATCGTCGTGGATGGGCGCGAGTATGAGGTGGATTGCCTGATTTATGCGACCGGGTTCGAGGTTGGCACCAGCTTCACCCGCCGGTCGGGCTACGAACTCTATGGTCGCGGCGGCCAGAGTCTGACCGAAAAATGGGCCGACGGTGTGGAAACCCTGCACGGCGTGCTGTCGCGCGGGTTCCCCAACTGCTTCATTGTGTCCAACACCCAGTCTGGCTTCAGCGCCAACTTTCCGCACATGATCAACGAGCAATCAAGGCACATCGCCTATCTGATGAAGGAAACCTCGGAGCGTCAGGCGCGAACCATCGAGCCCTCCGTTGAGGCCGAAGCCGCCTGGGTCGACACCATCGTCAAGCTGTCGATGATGCGCGAAGGCTTCCTGAAGGAATGTACCCCCGGCTACTACAACAACGAGGGTCGCCCCGAGGTGATCGCCAAGCAGAACGGTTCCTACGGCGCGGGACCAGTGGCCTTCGTCAAGGTGCTGGAAGACTGGCGGGCGGAGGGTTCTCTGCAGGGGCTGGAGTTGAACCCCTGAGGGGCACCGGCGCTTGCCCGTTCCTTCAGAGCGTGACGTAGAGTTCGCTCTCGATCTGCCACTGGCCCGTGACCTTGCGCCATACAGCAAGGTAGGGCCCGGCCATTTCCACCCCTGTCCAGTGGGCTGTCCAGCGACCGGCCTCGGCAGCGCGACCGCCGACTGAGTCGAAGGCGACGGTCACTGTGTGTCGGACATAGGTGTGGAACGCCGGATCGCGGAACTGTCCCGCGAAAGCCTCGATAACCGAATCCACTCCGATGATCAGGGTACCATCGCCGACGATCAACTTTACGTCGGTCGTAAAGAACGGACGCATGCGCCCTGCGTCATGGGCCGCGATCAGCCGGTTCGTCAGCTTCCGCCGAGCGCGGATTGCATCTTCCGGCGTGGTCACGGTCGATTAGGCCGGGTTGGCTTCCAGGCGCTTGTCGAGGTAGTCGCCGACGCGGCGTTCAACCTCGGGCAGGCTCTCCATCCAGAAGTGGCTGGCACCTTCAACGACGTCATAGTCGATGACGATGCCCTTCTGGGTGCGGAGCTTTGACACAACACGCTCAACGTCGATTGGCGGTACCACAGTGTCGTTCTGGCCGTGCAGGATCAGGCCGGAGGCAGGGCAGGGCGCCAGGAACGAGAAGTCATAGGCATTGGTCGGCGGTGACACCGAGATGAAGCCATCGGTCTCGGGGCGACGCATCAGCAGCTGCATGCCGACCCAGGCACCAAAGGAATAGCCAGCTACCCAGCACTGCGACGCGGCGGGGTTGGTGGTCTGGAGCCAGTCCAGCGCGGTCGCAGCATCTGCAAGCTCGCCGATGCCACCATCGAACTCGCCCTGACTGCGGCCAACTCCGCGGAAATTGAACCGCAACGTCGAGAAGCCGCGCTTCATGAACAGGTGGTACAACTGTACCGACACCGGGTTGTTCATCTGGCCACCGGCCTTGGGGTGAGGATGCAGGATCAAGGCTACGGGCGAGGTCTCGCGCTTGCCCTGAGTATAGCGTCCTTCGATCCGTCCGACCGCGCCGGTCAGCACCACTTCTGGCATTCGATCCCTCTTTATATGGCCTGAATACTTGACTGCTGCGCTAGGTCTTCCTAAGTCCCAGCCGACCCGGCGTGACCGTTTGATGACCCTTCGCACAGAGCGCGGGCCTCATAACATAGGCGTCGCCGGATGCGCGCTAAAACTGCATTGGACCCAAAGCCATGCGCCTCTCCACAAAAGGCCGATATGCCGTGATGGCGATGGCAGACCTGGCGCGCCGGGAGGGCGATGCGACGCGGGCGGTTGCGCTGGCCGATATTGCCGAGCGGCAGGAGATCTCGCTCAGCTATCTGGAGCAACTGTTCGCCCGCCTGCGCCGCAAGGGTCTGGTGAAGAGCGCGCGTGGGCCGGGTGGCGGCTATCGTCTGGCCCGGACGGCGGTCGAGACGTCCATCGCCGACATTGTCCACGCCGTCGATGAGCCATTGCACGCTACGCGATGCGAGAAACTTGGGCCGGGTTGCATGATCCGTGGCGAACGCTGCATGACCCATGATCTGTGGGCCGATCTTGGCGACCGCATCGAGGACTATCTGGCGTCGGTGTCGCTGGCCGATGTGGTGGGCGGCAAGCTCAGGCGCGCGGCATGAGCATCTATCTGGATCACAACGCCACGGCGCGGGTGCGGCCTCGGGCCATCGCTGCCATGACGCAGGTGATGGAGCATGTGGGTAATCCATCGTCCATCCATGCGGCGGGCCGAATGGCACGGGCCGTGATGGAGCAGGCCAGGGCTGATGTCGGTGCCCTGATCGCCGCGCCTGAGTCCACCGTGATCTTCACCAGCGGTGGCACTGAAGCCAACGCCATCGCCATCGAGAGCGCGGTTGCCGCCGGGGCGCGACGATTGATCATCTCGGCGATCGAACACGATAGCGTGCAGGAGACAGCACGGATTGTCGGCGTCGAGGTAGAGGTGTTGCCGGTGAGCCGTGGCGGCGTCGCGGATTTAGGCTGGCTGCGCGAGCGCCTGACGCGCTGGGAAGCGGCAGACGGCAAGCCGTTCGTGGCGTTGATGCTGGCCAATAACGAAACAGGCGTTATCCAACCCGTCGTCGAGGTTTCCGAAATCGTCCGCGCCGCCGATGGCTGGCTGCATGTCGATGCCATTCAGGCCGCTGGAAAGATCGCGGTGGATAGTCGCGCGCTCGGTGCCGACACGCTCTCGATCTCCGCGCACAAACTGGGTGGCCCGCAGGGCATCGGGGCGTTGACCTTTGGCCCACGCGCGACGCTGTCACGGCGTCAGCATGGCGGTGGCCAGGAGCGCGGTCGTCGTGGCGGGACCGAAAACCTGCCGGGGATTGCCGGGTTTGGTGCTGCGGCTGTCGAGGCGCTGGCTGGCCTTGAGGACTATCAGGCCCGTGCCGTCTGGCGCGACGCTGTCGCTGATCGGCTGAAGGCCGTGGGCGGCGTGGTGATGGGCGAGGGCGCGCCGCGACTGCCCAATACTCTGTGCATCGCCACGCCGGACTTCACATCCGACCTGCAGGTCATGGGCCTCGACCTGTCAAAGGTGATGATCAGCGCCGGATCGGCCTGCTCGTCGGGCAAGGTCAAGGCGTCGCCGGTGCTAATGGCCATGGGTCAGGGCGATCTCGCCGGCTGCGCCATCCGGGTCAGCGGCGGCTGGGACACGACACAATCCGACTGGAACACCTTTGCCGACGTCTGGCTCGACGCCCATGACCGGCATATCCAGCGCCGCCTCAGAAAGTCCGCGTAATGGCCGCCGTCAAACAGACCGTAGATCAGGTCGCCTCGCTTGAAAAATACAAGCACGGCTTCTCATCGGACATCGAGCAAGACTTCGCGCCCAAGGGTCTGAACGCCGACATCGTGCGCTTCATCTCGGCCAAGAAGAACGAGCCGGAATGGATGCTCGCCTGGCGTCTCGACGCCTTTGAGCGCTGGCTGGCCATGGACGAGCCTGACTGGGCCAAGGTGAACTTCCCGCGCATCGACTACCAGGACAGCTACTACTACGCCGCGCCCAAGGAAAAGGTCGGCATCGGCAGCCTGGACGAGGTCGATCCGGAAATCCTGGAGGTCTACAAGAAGCTGGGGATCCCGCTGCGCGAGCAGGAGGTGCTGGCCGGGGTGGTCGGCGCGCCGCGCTATGCGGTCGACGCCGTGTTCGACAGCGTCAGCGTGGTAACGACCTTCAAGAAGGAACTGGCCCAGGTCGGTGTGATCTTCTGCTCCATGAGCGAGGCGATCCGCGAGCATCCGGAGCTGGTGAAACAGTATCTGGGTTCAGTGGTTCCGGTCAGCGACAACTATTTCGCCTGTCTGAACGCGGCGGTGTTTTCGGACGGCAGCTTCGTCTATGTGCCGCCGGGCGTGCGCTGTCCGATGGAGCTCTCGACCTATTTCCGTATCAATGCCGAGAATTCCGGACAATTCGAACGCACCCTGATTATCGCGGACAAGGGCAGTTACGTCTCGTACCTGGAAGGCTGCACGGCCCCCATGCGCGACGAGAACCAGCTGCACGCCGCCGTGGTCGAGCTGGTGACGATGGACGATGCCGAGATCAAATATTCCACCGTCCAGAACTGGTATCCGGGCGACCCGGTCACGGGGAAGGGCGGCATCTACAATTTCGTCACCAAGCGCGCCGATTGCCGGGGTGATCGGTCGAAGGTCAGCTGGACCCAGGTCGAGACCGGCTCGTCGATCACCTGGAAATACCCCTCCTGCATCCTGCGCGGCGAGGGCAGTTCGGGCGAGTTCTATTCCATCGCCATCACCAACGGACGCCAGCAGGCCGACACCGGCACCAAGATGATCCACCTGGGGGCCAACACCCGCTCGCGGATCATCTCGAAGGGCATTTCGGCGGGCCGGTCGTCCAACACCTATCGCGGCCTGGTCTCGGCTCACCCCAAGGCCAAGGGCGCGCGGAATTTCACACAGTGCGACAGCTTGCTGATCGGCAAGCACTGCGCCGCCCACACCGTGCCTTACATCGAGGCCCGCAACGGCCAGGCGAAGTTCGAGCACGAAGCCACCACGACGCGGCTGTCCGAAGACCAGCTGTTCTACGCCATGCAGCGCGGGCTTTCTCAGGAGGAAGCTGTGCAGCTGCTGGTCAACGGCTTCGTGAAGGAGGTCCTGCAGGAACTCCCGATGGAGTTTGCCGTCGAGGCCCAGAAACTTGTCGCGATTTCGCTCGAAGGGAGCGTCGGATAGTGCTTAGCGTTGCCAATCTTCATGCCACCGTCGGTGATGTCGAAATCCTGAAGGGGCTCACCCTCAATGTGCCGGCTGGTGAGGTCCATGCGATCATGGGCCCCAATGGCGCGGGCAAGTCGACGTTGTCCTACGTGCTGACCGGCCGTCAGGGCTACGAGGTCACCGAGGGCGGTGCCACCCTGGACGGCGAGGACCTTCTGGCACTGGAGCCCAATGAGCGGGCCGCCAAGGGCTTGTTCCTGTCATTCCAGTATCCGCTGGAGATTCCCGGTGTACCGGCTCTGACATTTATTCGTACCGCGCTCAACGCCCAGCGCAAGGCGCGCGGCGAGAAGGAAATCACGGCACCGGAGTTCCTTAAGCTCGCCCGTCAGAAAGCTGCCGAGTTGAAGATCGACTTCGAGATGCTGAAGCGGGCGCTCAACGTCGGCTTCTCCGGAGGCGAGAAGAAGCGGATGGAAATCTTCCAGATGGCGATGCTGTCGCCGCGCTTCCTGATTCTCGACGAGACGGATTCGGGGCTGGATATCGACGCCCTGCGGATCGTCTCGGACGGGGTGAACGCGCTGCGCAGCCCCGAACGCGCCATGCTGGTGATCACGCACTACCAGCGCCTTCTGGACTACATCAAACCCGACCGGGTGCATGTGCTGGCCGGCGGCCGGATCGTGGCGTCCGGCGGCCCGGAGCTGGCCCTGGAACTGGAACGCGACGGCTACGACCGCTACGCGAAGGCAGCCTAGTGAGCGTTGCCGCTGCCATCCGGACCCGAGACGTCGGCGAGTTGCCCAGTCGGCGCGACGAGGACTGGCGCTGGACCGACCTGCGCGGGCTGATCCGTGTACTGCCGGAACCTTCGGAGCCGTTCGCTGGAACTCTGGCGGCGGGACCTTTCGACCGGCTCGCCGCCGACCATCATGTGCTGGTCAACGGTGGCGACGCGCGGATTGATGTTGCAGCAGGCAAGAAGACCCTGGCGGCCCTAAGACTCGTGTCGCGGGGGGCGGGTGCGCATGCGTCGCGGGTGACGATTAATCTTGCGGCGGGGGCCCGGTTACGCCTGCTGGAAAGCTATGAAAGCGATGGGGCGTCGGTGTGCCAGACCGCACTGACCATCACCCTTGCCGAGGGTGCGGCGCTGGAGCGGATTGTCCTGGCTCAGGATCACGAGGACGCCGTGTCGGTGAGCCAGGCCGAAGTTCGCCTTTCGCCCACCGCCGATTTTGGCCAGACGATCCTGACGTCCGGCGCGCGACGCCAACGGATCGAGACCCGGGTCTCTCACCCCGGCGGGCGGGCCAGCGCGCGGATGGACGGCGTCTATCTGCTGGCCGGCAAGCGCCACGCGGATCACACGACCGTGGTCAATCACGACGGCGTCGACGGAACCACTAACCAACTGATCAAGGGCGTCGCCCGCGACCAGGCCCGCGGTGTGTTCCAGGGCAAGATCATCGTGGCGGAAGGTGCCGACCGCACCGACGCGCGCATGGGTCACCACGCGCTGATCCTTTCGGATCGCGCTGAGGTCGACGCCAAGCCAGAGCTTGAGATCTATGCTGACGATGTGTCCTGCGCCCATGGCAATACGGTCGGCGCGATGGACGAGGAGGCGCTGTTCTATGCCCGTCAGCGCGGTATCCCGGAGGCGGAGGCTCGCGCCATGCTGACCGAAGCCTTCATCGGTCAGGTCATAGACCGCATCTGGTTCGAGGATGCCCGTCGGGTGGTGCGCACCTGGGCCGCTGAACGGTTGAGGGTCTGAGCATGCCCTTCGACGCTGAAGCAGTCCGCACTCAGTTTCCGATCCTGTCGCGACAGGTGAACGGCAAACCGCTGGTCTATCTCGACAGCGCCGCCTCGGCCCAGAAGCCCCGCGCGGTGATCGACGCCATGACGCACGCGATGGAATTCTCCTACGCCAACGTCCATCGTGGTCTGCATACGCTGGCCAACGAGACCACCGACGCCTACGAGGCCGCGCGCCGGTCGGCGGCAGGGTTCATCGGTGCCGAGGTGGGCGAGATCGTGTTCACCAAGGGTGCGACGGAAGCAATCAATCTGGTGGCGGCGGGCCTCGGTGCTCGCCTGAAACCCGGTGATGAGATTGTGCTGTCAGAGATGGAGCACCACGCCAATATCGTTCCGTGGCACTTCCTGCGCGAACGCTGCGGCGCAGTCCTGAAGTGGGCGCGGGTGACAGACGACGGGGTGCTGGATCTTGAGCACTTCCAGAGCCTGCTCGGCCCCCGGACCCGGGTCGTCGCGCTGAGCCACATGTCCAACGTTCTGGGCACCATCAACCCGGCGCGTGAACTGGCGCGAATGGCCCACGCAGCGGGCGCGCTGGTGTTGTTCGACGGCTGCCAGGCGGTCGTCCATCAGCCCGTGGATGTGAAAGACATCGACGCCGACTTCTATGTGTTTTCCGGCCACAAGCTGTACGGCCCCACCGGTATAGGCATCCTCTATGGCAAGGCCGAACAGCTGGCCGCCCTTCCGCCCTATCAGGGGGGCGGGGAGATGATCGCCGGGGTCTCGATGGACGAGATTACTTATGCCGATCCGCCGCACCGTTTCGAGGCCGGCACGCCGCCGATCCTGGAAGCCATCGGACTGGGCGCCGCCCTCGACTGGCTGTCGGGGCAGGATCGTCAGGCCATCGCGGATCATGAGCACGCCCTATATGCCCGGGTGCAAGAGCGGCTGAATGGCGCCAACTGGCTGCGGGTGATTGGTGAGGCACCGGGAAAGGGTGCGATCCTGTCCTTCACCATCGAGGGGGCCCATGCCCACGACGTGGCCCAGATTCTGGATCGCTATGGCGTGGCCGTCCGTGCCGGAACCCACTGCGCCGAGCCGTTGATGCGGCGATTTGGCGTGACTTCGAGCGCCAGGGCATCGTTCGCCCTATATAACACCCTGGAAGAGGCCGACGTCTTTGTGGACGCCTTGACCAAAACACAGGCCTTTTTCGCGTGATGAGCCCCATGGACGACGCCACACCCATCGAATCCAAAACGCCGCCATTGCCGCAGGCGGAACTGGATATCCTGACCGACAAGCTCATCGAAAAGCTGAAGTCGGTCTTTGACCCGGAAATACCGGTCGACATCTATGAGCTGGGCCTGATCTACAAGGTCGACGTATCCGACGACAAGGATGTGGCCATCGACATGACCCTGACGGCGCCGGGCTGTCCGGTGGCTGGCGAAATGCCGGGTTGGGTCGAGGATGCGGTTCGCCAGATACCGGAAATTCGCTCGTGTAAAGTCGACCTGGTGTTTGATCCGCCGTGGGACCCCTCGCGGATGACGGATGAAGCCAAGCTGCAATTGAATATGTTCTGATGAGCCACATCGACATCACCCCCACACCCCGCACCCGCCGTCCGCGACCCAAGGTGGTTACGCTGAGCGACGCCGCGGCCGGTCGTGTCCGCGAGATCATGGAGCGAGCCGTGAAGCCCTATGCCGGCCTGCGAGTCGGCGTGAAGAACGGCGGTTGTGCCGGGCAGGAGTATGTCCTGGAATACGCCGAGGCCGCCAACCCGCTGGACGAAGTGGTCGAAGACAAGGGCGTCACGATCCTGGTGGAACCCAAGGCTGTGCTGTTCCTGATCGGCACCGAGATTGACTACGAGGTCTCGAAACTCTCGGCCAAGTTTGTGTTTCGCAATCCGAACGAGACTGACGCCTGTGGTTGCGGTGAGAGCGTCACCATCGAACCTCTTCGCCCCGAAGACTATTCCGCTCCAGACGAAGCCGGGTCGACTTAGGCATTGGCCTTGCGGCCGGCAGTCGTTGCGGACTGGCGACCGTCGACCCCGACTAGCGGAGCGCGCGGGGCGTGCTATCGTTGGTGCCAGACAAGGCGGGGCAAACCATGACCAACACCGACGATCTGGAACTGCGCAGGATTGCGATCCGGCGCGCGGACATGAAACTCGCGTTTCGCAGCCACCTGATCGCCTATGCGTTCGTCAACGCCGGTTTGGTGGTGATCAATTTCCTGACCACGGGCTTTGATCCCTTCTGGGCGATCTGGCCGATGTTTGGCTGGGGGATCGGTCTCGCCGCCCATGCCATGAGCGTCTACATGAACGGCGAGAACATCCGCGATCGACTGATCGAGGAAGAGCTGGAAAAGCTTCGAAAGACGCGCAGCTGACCCCTATTTGCCCTTGAACTGGGCCGGGCGCTTTTGAGCAAACGCCATGATGCCTTCGCGGGCATCCTCGGTCCGGCCAGCAGTGCCTTGAGCGTAGGCCTCGGCCTCGACTTGATCGTGCCACTCGGCGTCGAGGGAATCCCAGATCAGATTGCGGGTCATGCCCAGGGACTTCGGACCGGATGCCAAAGCGTGCGCCAGCTCCATCGCTTTCGGCATCAGATCTGCGTCAGGCACGCAGCGGTTGATCAAGCCCCAGTCCAGTGCCGTCGCCGCCGGCAGCTTTTCGCCCAGCAACATCAATTCCATGGCGCGTGCCTTGCCGATCATGCGGGGCAGCAACCAGGTGGCGCCGCCGTCGGGCACCAGTCCGATGCGACGGAACGCCAGCAAGAAGTACGAACTCTCGGCAGCGACCACCAGGTCACATGCCAGGGCCAATGATACACCGACACCCGCCGCGACGCCGTTCACCGCGGCGATCAAAGGCTTGGGGGATCGGCGAAGCATGCCGACGAAGGGATTGTAGACGTTGAGCAAAGCCGGGTTTGGTCCGTCGCTGGCGTCGGTGGCGCGTCCGGTGGAGCCACCCGACAGATTGGCACCCGAACAGAACCCTCGACCTTCGCCAGTGATGACGATTGCGCGTACAGCAGGGTCGGCAATGGCGGCGCCGACTGCAGCGCTGAGCTCCGCCATCAGATCCAGCCCCGCCGCGTTCAGGGTTGATGGGTCGGACAGCGTGATGATGGCGACACCGGTGTCGGTGGCTGACTTTATCTTGGCTGGGGCTTGTGCGCCGTCCATGGCTTCCTCGCTTGAACTTGTGGCATTCAGTTGAGGGCAGATACCCCGGCGTCAGCCAAGGAAAAACGCCAACCGTCAGGCAGCCTGTGACTGTGCGTTCTTGTCGGCCACCGCTGTCCGGTTTCGACCGTTGCGCTTTGCCACATACAGGGCTCCATCGGCGCGTTCGATCAGCATGACCGGCAGCTCGCCACGGACTGACTCGGCGATACCGGTCGAAATAGTGACGGTTCCCAATTCCTCGTTGGTGGACCGACGCTTCAGAATGCGGGTCGAAATTTCCTCGCGCGCTCTCTCGACGACGGCCATGGCGACGTCGCGGTCCTCGCCGGGGAAGATGATCGCGAATTCCTCGCCGCCGTAACGCGCAGCGACTCGTGTACCCTCCGACACCCGGGCGATAACACTGGCGACGTAGCGAATGACCTGGTCGCCGGTCTGGTGACCCCAGGTGTCGTTGAAGACTTTGAAGTGATCGATATCGACCATCGCCAGGGTGACTACGCCATTCGATTTGACGGCCTCGCTACAGGCTTTTTCAAGGGACTCGTCGAAGGCCTTGCGATTGAACAACAGGGTCAACGCGTCCGTCATGGCGTCGCGACGCACCTGTTCCAGATGCTCACGCATCCGGGAGAGCTCGTCCGTGGTGTCGGCCAGCTGGCTTTCGAGCGCCTGGTTCTCTTCGCGAACCTTGAGGGTTGCGGCGCTGAGCGTGTCCACCATGCTACGGACGGCTTCAGAGTTCTGTTCACCCAGCGCCTCGGTGGCGGTGGCCAGTTGCTGGCCATAGGCCTCGCTGGTTTCCCGCGCAGATTCGATGGCACGAGAGACGGTGTCCAGTTCCGCCGACAGGCTCTTGCCTGCGTCGAGGATTTCGCCGTTCAGCTTGGCCGAGGGCAGGTGATTGACGGCAATGGCGTCGCCCATCTGTTCGGTGAATCGTTCACCAGACCGGATGATCTGGTCGATTTCGGCGGCGACTTCGCTGTCCTTGGCCGCCACATAGTGCAGCCACAGTTCGAAATTGATCGCGGTGGGCCAGACGCTGTTGGCCTCCATCGCGTCCATAGCCTTGCGGGCCCACTCATAGGCCTTGGGACTGCGCAGAATGAGATCAATTTCGTTCGCCATGACGAACACCGATATCAGTAGACCGCAAACGACCGGTTAAGCCCGATGCCTAATCTTCCGTGGAACGGGGTTGCGGCGCACGCATCAGAAAGGCCGGGGTCTCGTTTCCGAAACCGACGACATTGTCACCGTCCTCCCGTTCGCGACCACGACCTCGGTCGCCGCGATCCTGGCGAGCGTCGTTTTCCGGGCGCGGGCTGCGCTCGGGTCGCTCAGGCCGTTCTGGTGCCCGGGTCGGTTGTTCTGCAACAGCGGCCGGTTCACGGCGCGGGCGGGGGGTCCGTTCTGGACGCGGCGCCCGCGCCGGGCGAGGAGCATCGGCGACGGGTGCTGCAACAACCGCTTCGGTGACCGGTGCAGGCGCTGCCGGGCGCGCCTCGCGCGGGGCGTGATCGCGGGCAGGGCGCTCGCGTCCGCGCGCCGGACCCCGGTCGCGGCCACCGCTGCGGGGCGAACGTGGTTCATCCTTGATGCTGGACCAGTCGATGCCTTCAAGCACGATCTCGACCGGATCGGTGCCGATCAGCTTCAACACCTTGTCGAGGTTGCGACTGTCTGCGGGGGTGACGATGGTAAAAGCCTGGCCGGTCTTGCCGGCGCGGCCCGTGCGCCCGATCCGGTGCACATAGTCGTCGGCGTGGTGGGGCACGTCGTAGTTGAACACGTGGCTCACGTCAGGGATGTCGAGGCCACGCGCGGCGACGTCTGAGGCGCAGAGCAGACGCAGCGAGCCGTTGCGGAAGC
>JANORH010000412.1:0-3633 GCA_031415215.1 Alphaproteobacteria bacterium
ATTGGGTCGTCTCCCAGCAATCGGATGGGGCTGCCCGGGGGCGACGGCTCGAGCGCCCGCGGGAGTCGGAGGGTGGGCACCGGGCAGGGGGGCCCACGCGCGTCGACCAGGATTTCGTGCGTCGCCATCGGTGCGGCATACACCCCGCCGGGCTCGCCGACTACCGCGAGAGATGCAGGGCGGCGATCTGGCCGGCGATGCTTTGAAATACCTGGGTCAGGGTCGAGGAATTGCTGACATCGTAGAAATAATCCTCGCCGGTTGCGCAGGCTTCCAGCAATTCGCTGGTGCCTGAGTCGACCTCGACCCGGATGGTGTAGACCTCTATATCCTTGGCCTTGATGTTCTCGCAGATCAGCGCCAAGCGGGAATCCAGGGCCGCCGTTCGCTCTGAATTCGATGCGCCTTGCTGCAGGGGCGTGTTGTCGGCCTGTAGGACACGGCCCTGCCAGATGTATCCAGCCCCGGAATAGCTGCCGTCATTGGGGGTGTCGCGTTGGCTGAGGGTGTTCTCACCGTCGGTCATCAGCACGATAATTTTCTTGTGCTTGGGCGTACCATAAGCGACGCCGTCGGCGAAGGGCGAGCCGGGGGACAGCGTGTTCCAGCCCCAGGCCATGCCGATGGGGATGTTGGTGTTGCCGTCAGAGTTCAGGTTGTCGATGGCGCTGCGAAGGCTCGAGAAGCTGGTCGTCAGGCGCATCAGCTTCTGAAGGCCACAGCCCCGGTTCGGGCCAAAACTGCTCGATAGGCCGCTGGTGGATCGGTACTTGGTGATCGAACCCTGACGCACCCGCCAGTTGCTGCTGCCGGTGCCGTCAGACAGATAGTTGTTCTGAAAATTATCCCCGTAACCTGTCGTGCGGACGTCAGGTTCGTCCACCGCGAAATAGGGGGTGTAGAGCGTGGCGCCGGTTCCGGCCGGTGTGTCCTGCACGTCATAGGGTGCCTGTCGCATCTCGACGCAGCCCCGCCAGCTGGTGCCGAGCGTCGTGAACAGTGAGAAGCGGTTGGCGAACTGGGTTCCGCTGGCCGTGGTGAAAATCTGGTTGTTGATGGGCGAGCTGCCCGTTTGATCCATCCAGGTCGCGTTTCGATAGAGAGTTCCGTCCAGCCGCACGGTGCTGGAGAACGGCACCAGCGAGATCTTGATCGGGTTCGGGGCTGTGCTCTTGGAGGCAACCTCTTCCATTTTGGTGACGAATTCCTTGGCGGCGTCCTTGAGGTCCTCAAGCTTGGAGCCCTCACTCATCGAGCCGGTGTTATCCAGCACGAGTGCGATCTCGACCTCCATGTCAGCGCGCACGACTTCGGACGTGGCGGCGACCGCCATGGATCCGCCGGTTATCAGGCCCGCGATGAAGGGGGTCACGTCCAGCCGTGCGTTGGCGATCACCTTGCCGTTCGGGCCGATGTGGAAAGTAGATGAGGTCAGCGTGAAGTCATTTGAGAGCTTCAGGTTCTGCTGGAGATATCGGTCCCCGGCGACCTTCATCTGGGCATCGGTCGTCGAGTTGGTTCGTGCGGCACCCAGCGCGGCGGCGTCCAGGGCGTCCTGGAGTTGCGACTTCGCACTCGTGACCCGGGCCAGATCGACGGCACCCAGGCTGGCGACACAGATTGGGCCCAGAGCCAAGGCAGTGACAATGGCGACGTTGCCTCGCTTGTCATTTAGCCAGCGGCGGAGATCAGGGAGGCTGATCCGGATCATCTAAGGCACCCTCACGATAAACAGTGTTTCGCGGGACTGTTTATAGAAAGAGGGATAATCTCAAATTATGCTCAATCGTTAATGCGCGTTTACTGTGATCAGAGTGGTGTTAACAATTTGTTTTACTAGATGTGACAGTTTCGCAGAATGGATCGTTTCCGATTTCAAATGGCCCTGGCGACCTTTCGGCGCGACCAGGGCGGCGCAACGGCCGTCGAATTCGCCTTTGTCGCTCCCATTCTGTTTCTGGCGCTCTTCTCGATTGTCGAAGTTGGAATGCTTGGCATGATGAGCAGCGGCCTGGACAACGCCGTCGCCGATACCTCACGCCGGATCAAGACCGGGCGCGACGATTCCGCAGCCAGCACGGGTGCGTTTGAAGACCAGATCTGCGCCCGGATGGGCGGCAACATGACGGAGTGCAGGTCGCGATTAACGATCAGCGTCCAGAAGTTTGATCGATTTACGGACGCCAACGCCATCGTCAGCACCCAGCCGGCGGGCGAATTCAACAAGGGTTCGGCTGGAGACATCGTCATCGTCAAAGCCAACTATGTCTGGCCCCTGATGACCCCGTTCATTGTCACCGCTTATCATCGCGACGGCCCCTTGCAGGTGACCCTGGGCTCGCGCGTCGCTTTCAAGAACGAGCCGTTCGAATGATCACTTTTCTTCGCCGCTCTGCAGATGACCAACGCGGTGCTGCCGCTCTGGAATTCGCGTTGATATTCCCGGTGCTATTCGTCATGCACATCTCCGCCGTCGAGGCGTTGGGTGCCTATCAGGCCCAACGTAACGTGGCGCACATTGCATCCGCCATGGCCGACATTACCGCCCAGAACCGGTCAGTCACGACCGCCGAACTGGACGACATCCTGGCAGCCAGCGTGTCCATGATCCATCCGTTTCCCAACGTCGATGTCCAGCAGCGAGTCTCCAGCCTGAGTGCTAACGGCTCTGGCTCGGTCTCGACGGATTGGTCGGTAAACAAATCCTATTCAGTCGGGGGCGGCCCCAGCGTGCCATCGGGATACCTCTCGGCCAACGAGAGCGTGATCGTCACTGACGTGATCTATGACTACAGGCCGACTTTCGGGCTGTTCCTGCCGGCCACGATCCGATTCACGCGTCACGCCTATGTCCGGCCCCGCCTGTCAGTAAAGGTCGACAAGATAGCCTGACGGGTTATCCCAACCCCAGCCCGGCACTGGAAAATACCGCGCGTGAAAAGCGTTCACCCAGTCTCAGATAGCCTGCCGGATTGGGATGCAGGTCGTCCGGCAAGTCACAGGCGTCGGCAGCGCCGAACAATGTCAGACCGTCCAGATAGTGGAGTTGCCGGTCGCCCGCTGCCTGGCGGGCGTTAACGATTTCGGCGATGATCTCTCGCACGCGGACCAGAGTCAGGCAGTTACCCTGAACCGCCTCGTGCCCGGCCAAGGTGACAAACTTGCCGTCCAAACCGGGCATTGTGGGACCCGGCCTGAGCTCGACGCTGGGACAAAAAATCGGCGAGACCAGGACAACCGGGGTGTTTGGCTTACCTTCACGGATCGTGTCCAGAAAGCCGTGCAGTGCCGGCGTGAAGGCGCGCTCGCGCATGGAGTCCATGTTGATGACGTTGATGCCCACCTTGAGCGAGACAACGTCGGCATCGCTGTCGCGGATGGTGCGGGCGACGAACGGGTCCAGATGGCACTGGCCACCGAAACCCAGGCTCTGGAGATGCATGCCAGATAAGCGCGCCGCCACAGCAGGCCATGTACCGGTTGGCTGCTCGGCCTCCAGACAATGGCTGATGGAGCTGCCGTAGTGGAGCCAACGGCGCGTTTCAGGGGCCTGGGTGGCGGACAGCGAGGCACCGTCGTCGATCTCAAGGCCCCGGAGTTCGATAAAGGCGTTGTGGGGAAGCCAGAGCTCGC
>JANORH010000413.1:0-9860 GCA_031415215.1 Alphaproteobacteria bacterium
CAGGGTCAGTTTTGGCGAAGCAGCCGGTCGGGCTGCGTTCGGCAGGATTTTCAGATCCTGCTCGCCGAGTGCCACCGAGCCGCCGACGCGCAAGGTCGGCGTGATCCGGAAATAGGCCCCGGCCTGTACGTCATTGGCCACGGCAGGGCGTTCCTGCGGCTGCTGAATGTTCAGCGTAAAGCCGAACCGGCCCTTGCTGGCGTCCCACTTCAGGGCCTTGCCGCCGTTGGGCGCCGAGGTCATCGGCTCTGATTTCACGGTGAAATCGACAACCTTTCCCTTGTCCGCAGCAGACGCATTGCCGCACACCACGCTGAGAAGCGCGGCGGCTGCGATCACGAGACTGATGCGACGGGCGGTCATTGACGGTCTATAGGGTCCCAACGGTTCATCATCGCCACTTTGAACAACACTACGATGACAGTCTGATTAAGGACCGCTGGGTTTTCGGGTCAACACGACTCTTTCCCCATGGCCTCATATAAGTCGAGATGCTGGTGTCCTGTGGCGCTTGGGCCACGCGATTCCTGTTTGGCACCCTTGATCGCGTTGTTATAGAGAGCGCCGGCGCGGGGCGGCGCCGTGGCGCGTACGCGCTGCGGATTTGGTTGGAGACTGATACATATGCCGTTTGTGCGCCGTCCTGAGATGCGTGGATTTTTGATTGCGGCTGCAGCGTTCAGCGTTGTGGGACTGAGCGCCTGCGGAAGCCTGCCATTGGTGGGCGGCAACTCAAAATCGCCGCCGTCGGGCGAGAACGCTGCGGCGATCGGTGTCAACGGCTATCTGTGGCGCGCCTCGCTGGACACGCTGTCTTTCATGCCACTGGCCTCGGCGGACCCCTATGGCGGCGTGATCGTCACCGAGTGGTACGTCAATCCGGAAAAGCCGGACGAGCGCTTCAAGTGCACGGTCTACATCCTCGACTCGCGCCTGCGCGCTGACGGCCTGAACGTGGCGGTCTTCAAGCAGAACCGTGACGCGTCCGGCGGCTGGGTCGACGCGCCGCATGCCGGTCAGACCGAGACCGATATCGAGAACTCCATCTTGACCAAGGCGCGACAGCTTCGACTTTCGAACATCAAGGGCTGATCACCCCCGTTCGTTTGTCGATGCGCCTGTGCTTTTAGGCCGTTGACCGGAAGTCCAACTCCAGTCCAAAGGCCGACCGCAATGGCCCCTCACGACACCTCGCGATATAATCCCAGGCAAACCGAGCCGCGCTGGCGCAAGGCGTGGTCCGACGCTGACGCCTTCCGGGCTGTCATCGATCACAGCAAGCCGAAATACTATGTGCTGGAGATGTTCCCGTACCCGTCGGGGCGTCTGCACATGGGCCATGTCCGCAACTATGCGATCGGCGACGTGGTCGCACGGTTCAAGCGTGCCCGAGGGTTCTCGGTGCTACATCCCATGGGCTGGGACGCCTTCGGCCTGCCAGCCGAGAACGCGGCCATGGAGCGCGGCATCGACCCCAAGGCGTGGACCTATGACAACATCGCCCGGATGCGCGACGAGCTGAAGCAGCTGGGCCTCTCGATCGACTGGAGCCGCGAGTTCGCCACCTGCGACGTGGGCTATTACGGCAAGCAGCAGGCCTGGTTTCTGGATCTTCTCAAGGCCGGCCTGGTCTATCGCAAGGAAAGCGTCGTCAACTGGGACCCGGTCGACCAGACCGTTCTGGCCAACGAGCAGGTCGTCGACGGCAAGGGCTGGCGGTCCGGCGCGCCGGTGGAAAAGCGCAAGCTGAACCAATGGGCGATGCGGATCACCGACTATGCCGGCCAGCTGACCGACGACCTGAAGACCCTGGATCGCTGGCCCGAGAAGGTCAGGGTGATGCAGGAAAACTGGATCGGCCGGTCCAAAGGCCTGAAGTTCAGGTTCCACTTCAGCGACCCGGATCGGACCGAAGGCGTGGAAGTCTACACCACGCGACCGGACACGCTGTATGGAGCCAGCTTCGTGGGCATCGCCGCCGACCACCCGCTGGCGGCCGAGATTGCAGCCGGGGATCCGAAGGCTGCGGCCTTCATCGAGACGTGCCGCAAGGGCGCGGCGACCGAGGCCGAAATTGAAACCGCCGAGAAGATCGGCTTCGAAACCGGCCTGACCGTCAAGCACCCGTTTGATCCCGGCCTGGACCTGCCGGTCTGGATCGCCAATTTCGTCCTGATGGACTATGGTACCGGCGCGATCTTCGCCTGTCCGGCCCACGACCAGCGCGACCTGGATTTCGCGCGCAAGTACGGTCTGCCGGTGACGCCTGTGGTGCTGCCGCCTGGCGAGGATGCTGCGGCTTACCAGATTGGCGACGAGGCCTATGTCGGGCCCGGGTCCATCTACAACTCCGGATTCCTCGATGGCATGGACATCGAGGCTGCCAAGGCCGCCGCCATCGGGCGAATCGAAGCGCAGGGCGACGGCGTGGGCGCCACGGTGTTCCGCCTGCGCGACTGGGGGGTCTCGCGTCAGCGGGCCTGGGGTTGCCCCATCCCGGTGGTTCACTGCGCCGCCTGCGGCGTGGGCGCTGTGCCAAAGGATCAGCTGCCGGTCGCCCACCCCGACGACATCGAGTTCGGCAAATCCGGCAATGCCCTGGAGCGCCACCCGACCTGGAAACACACGACCTGCCCCACCTGTGGCGGCGCGGCGACGCGCGAGACCGACACCCTGGACACCTTCGTGGACAGCTCCTGGTACTTCGCGCGCTTCACCAATCCGGACGCCGCTGAACCTGTCGACAAGGCCGCCGCTGACTACTGGATGCCGGTGGATCAATACATCGGCGGCATCGAGCACGCCGTCCTGCACCTGCTGTACGCCCGCTTTCTCACCAAAGCGCTGGCCGACCAGGGGATGCTGAGCGTGCGCGAGCCCTTCGCGGGCCTGTTCACGCAGGGCATGGTCACCCACGAAACCTATCGCCGCCAGAACGGCGACTGGGTTGAGCCGGGCGAGGTCCAGGTCGTGACTGAAGGCGCGACCCGCCGGGCCAAGCTACACGCCACCGGCGAGCCTGTGACCATCGGCGATTCTGAAAAGATGTCGAAGTCCAAGCGGAACACTGTGGCGCCGGAGGAAATCTTCGACGCTTATGGCGTCGATTCCGCGCGGCTTTTCGTGTTGTCCGACAGCCCGCCGGAGCGAGACAGCCAGTGGTCCAGCGCCGGGGTCCAGGGGTCCTGGCGGTTCGTGAACCGGGTTTGGGACGAGTTCGACAGCCAGCCTTCAGGCCCGCCCGTTGGAGGGCAGGCTGACGAGGCCCTCAGTCGCGCCACGCACAAGCTGGTGCGCCAGGTGACCGAGGCCATCGATAGCTTCCGGTTCAACTCGGGCATCGCGCGTCTGTATGAGTTCCTCAATCTGCTGAAGGCCAACCCGGCCAAGGGTGCCTCGAATGCCGTGCTGGTCGCCCGGCAGGAGGCGCTGAGCGCGTTCGCCCGCCTGATCGGCCCGTTCACGCCGCACCTGGCCGAAGCGTGCTGGGAGCGGATCGGCGGCGTAGGCATGGTGGTCGAGGCTGCCTGGCCGACCTTTGATCCCACGCTGACCGAAGACGCCATCAAGGTCCTGCCGGTGCAGGTCAACGGCAAGCGGCGGGGCGAGATTTCTGCCCCCGCCGGGGCTGAGCCCGCCGATGTGGAGAAGATTGTCATGGCCGATCCCGAGATCGCCCAGCGTCTGGAAGGCCTGACAATTCGCAAGATCATTGTAGTCAAGGACCGCATCGTGAATATCGTAGCGGCATGAGACATCTCCTTGTATCCGGCCTGATGGCCACGGGCCTGCTGCTTGGCGGCTGCGCCGGGTTCCAGCCGCTCTACGCCCAGACCGACGTGGCAAAGAACCTGGGCTCGATCCAGGTGACGGCGCCGGCCGGGCGAACCGGCTATCTGATGCGCCAACATCTGGATGACGCGCTGGCCAAGGATCATTCCGCGCCGCCGCGCTACACGATGGAGCTGGCGCTGGCCGAAGCGCGCTATCCGCGCGGCGTCCGGATCGACAATGTCGCCACCCGATATGAGTATGTGCTGACCGCGACCTACGTGTTGAAAGATTTGCCCTCCGGAGCGGTGGCCAAACGGGGCCGGGTTCGGATTGAACTCACCTACGACAGCGCTGACCAGCCCTATGCCTCGATTTCGGCGCAGCAGGATGCTCAGGACCGCGCCGCCGATGAGGCCGCCCGCCGTATCGAACTGGAACTGGCGGTCTGGCTGGCCAATGGCGCGAAAGTCGCCAGCGCCCGGTGATCCTCGCCAAGCGGCCCGATATCGAGCGGTTCCTGGCCCGGCCGGACGCCGCCGTTCGCGCCGCCCTGATCTACGGTCGCGACATGGGGGTGGTCCGCGACCGGGGCCACCAGCTGGCGGCCAAGCTGGTCCCCAATCCCGATGACCCGTTTGACGTCGCCATTCTGACCGAGCTGGACCTCGCCGACGACGGCGGGCGGCTGGAGGGCGAACTGGCCGCGCAGTCGCTGATGGGGGGGCGGCGTCTTGTGCGCCTGCGTCTGACCGCTGAGAAGCCCGCCGCCGACAAGCTGGCCGCCGAAGCCCTGACCCGTCACGCGGCCGGAGAGCTGAACCCGGATGCATTTTTCCTGATCGAGGCCGGCAATCTTGGCAAGGACTCAGCCCTGCGAAAGGTCGCCGAAAAAGCCGCCGCAGCCGCCGCCATCCCTTGCTACGAGGACGAACCCGGTGACGTCGCCCGATTGGTTCGCGAAACCCTGGCGAGAGACAACGTCACCCTCACTCAGGATGCGCTGAACCTGTTCGTGGCCCGGATGCCCAGGGAGCGCGGCGTGGCGCGACAGGAGATCGAGCGTCTGGCGCTGTTTCTGGGTCCCGGCAGCGGGATCACGGCAGGGCCAGCCGATCTGGAACAATTCCTGGGCGTCGAGCCCGAAGCGTCACTCTTCGATGCCGCGTCCGACGCCTTCGGGGGTCGACTTGGCGAGGCCCAGTCGGGCCTGCGGCGTGCTGCGCAGGAGGGTGAAAGCGGCCCGGCCGCCGTTCGGGCGCTGGGCATGCATCTGGGCAAACTGCGTCGGGTCCTGACCTTGGCCAAGGCGGGTGCGGGTCTGCAGGAGGCTGCCAAGGCATCAGGTGTGTTCTGGAAACAGGAGCGCGAATTCCTGCGTCAGGCCCGAACCTGGACGCTGGCCGAGCTGGACCGGATTCAGCCCGAAATCCTGGCCGCTGATCGGGCCTGCAAGACGACCGGGTCGCCTGATCGCCTGATCGCCGAGCGACTGGCGCTCACCGTTGCCGGTCGGGCGCGCCGATTGGGCCTGTAGACGTTGAGCTCGTGCGCCGTCGGCGCTACGCTCCATTCCGGATCTTCGAAGACGCAATCGGATTGCGCAGGGTCCAGACGCTTGGGAGGCGGTGAATGTTCAGGCTATTTCTCGCGGCAGGGGCGGCGGCGATGCTGTGCGTGGCTACGCCTGCCGTGTCGGCGGATCATGCCCCGCGACCGGCGACCAGCTACAAGGCACCACGCACTGCCGATGGGCATCCGGACCTCGAAGGGGTGTGGAGCAATTCTGCGATTACGCGGCTCGAACGCAATGCTCGTCACGGCGACGCTCTGGCGCTGACCGAGGCGCAGGTCCGGAAAATCGAATCCCGGAACCAGGCCCTTATCGATCTTGGCAACAAACCCACCGACCCCAACGCCAAGGTCACTGACCTGCCGGCCGACTGCTCCGACGGGCGCGGCACCAACTGCAACTACAACGCCGCCTGGACCGACCCCGGCAGCGTGGTGAGCCGGGTGGCGGGCGAGGGCCGCAATGGTTTCATCACCGTTCCAGCAGACGGCCGCGTGCCCATGCGCAAGGATATCAAGGCCTCCGCGCTGGCGGGCCGTGTCCTGCCGAGAGGCTCCAGCCCCAGCGACAATCCGGAAAGCCGGGCATTGGGCGAACGCTGCCTGCTTTCGTTTGGCACCTCATCAGGGCCAGTCATGACGCCCGGCCTCTACAACAACACCTACCAGTTTGTGCAGACACGCGACCAGATCGCCATCGTTGTCGAGATGGTCCACGACACCCGTATCGTGCGGCTGGGAGCCAAACATCTGCCACCGACGATTCGGCCCTGGATGGGCGATTCCATTGGTTGGTGGGAGGGCGACACCCTGGTTGTGGAGACCACCAACTATCACCCGGAACAATCGTTTCGGGGGGCGTCCGCTAATCTGAAAGTCACCGAACGCTTCACGCCTGTGGCGGCGGGACGCATGCACTACGGCTTCTGGGTCGAGGATCCGACGGTGTTCAGCCAGCCCTGGGGCGGTGAGTACGAGTACGCGCGGATCAAGGGCCTCGTCTACGAATACGCCTGCCACGAAGGCAACTACGGCCTCGCCAACATCCTGTCCGGCGCCCGCGAGGAAGACCGGACGGGTGTGAAAACCGCCCCCACCAATATCGACCAGCGCGCCGCGCAGGGCGAAGAGGGTGACGAGGAAAGCTAGGCGGGGGCCATCTCTGGTTCCCCAACCACCCGGCATATGGTGAAGTTGTTCCAACAAACGGTACGGGGAGGGTTCTTGATGAAACGGCTGATCTGGGCGGCAGGGTTGGTGCTGGCCTTGGGCGCACCACAGCTGGCGCGCGCCGAAACGGCCTGTGCTGACCTCAAGGCTACGGTGCTGCCTCACGCGGAGGTCACCTCGGCGACGTCAGAGACCTCCGGCTCCACGACGCTCTGCAAACTGTCGGTGACCAGCCGACCCACGCCGACGTCTGATATCCGTCTTGAAGTCTGGATCCCTGTCGGCGCAGCCTGGAACGGCAAGTTCGTTCAGCTGGGCAATGGCGGGTTCGCAGGCTCTATCGCCTCGGGCCGGCTCCGGGCCATGGCAGCGACAGGCTATGCGGCGGCGGGCACCGACAACGGTCACCGGGCTGCCGGAACCTCGGCGTCGTGGGCTCTGGGATATCCGGAAAAAATCGTCGACTTCGGCTATCGCGCGCTGAAGGAAACTGCCGACATTTCCAAAGCCCTCATCAAGGCCCAGAAGGGTGCCGGTCCGCAGAACGCCTACTTCTTCGGCTGCTCCGACGGTGGCCGCGAGGCGCTGATGATGGCTCAGCGATATCCCGGTGACTTCGACGGGATCATTGCCGGGGCCCCCGCCAACTATATGAGCCGCCTGTTCGGCATCGGTACGGCGAACCAGCAGGCGCTGGCCAGACCCGGTGGTTATCTGGGGACGCCCCAGCTCCAGCTGCTGCAGAAATCTGTCCTGGCCCAGTGCGGCGGCGAGGCGTTTGTGCGCGACCCGACGGCCTGCCGTTTCGATCCGGCTAGACTGCAGTGCAAGTTGGGCCAGACCGAAGACTGTCTGACGTCGGCCCAGGTCAACTCCGCCCGGACGATCTATGAGGGCCGTCGCCATCCCCGGACCGGCAAGATCGTGTTCCCCGGTTTCAGTCCGGGTGCGGAGGCGGCCGGTGGCAGCTGGCAGGCCTGGACCACAGGCCCGTCCGCCGACAAGATCGGTCAGGCAGCCTCGTATCAGTTCACGTCCAACGCCCTGAAATACTTTGCCTATGGTGACCCGGCTTTCGACTTCCTGACCATGGACGTCGGTGTCCAGTTCGACCGGGCCCAGGCCAAGATGGCACCGCTGATCGATAGCCCGAACCCCAATCTGTCGGCATTCAGGGCGCGCGGCGGCAAGCTGATCCAGTTCCACGGCTGGAACGATCCGGCAATTCCGGCCAGGTCCAGCATCCTCTACTATGAGGATGTGGGCCGCACGATGGGCGACACGTCGGGCTTCTACCGGATGTATCTGGTGCCGGGCATGTTGCATTGCGCGGGCGGAGCCGGGCCGAACACCGTCGACTGGCTGGCGATGATCGACCGCTGGGTGGTGGCCAAGGCGGCACCTGGGCCCGTCACCGCGACCACTGTGGCCAACGGATCGCAGTTGCTATGCCCCTAACCGGGCGTCGCGCGGTCGGACGGTAAAGGCGGCTGGAGCTGTGCCGTCGGGAAGAAGAGCTGATGATGAGAAGCGGAATCCTCTCGGCGGGTGCCCTGTTTGCATTGGCGCTTCCGGGCCTGGCGCGGGCCGAGACCGCCTGCGCCGACCTGATGGCGGTGAAGCTGCCTCACGCCGAAGTCACCTCGGCCAAGGTTGAAATGCTGGCGTCCGGCGAGGCGTGCAAGGTCGCGGTGACCAGCCGTCCCACGCCGGGATCACACATCAGGATCGAGGTGCTGATCCCGCGTGGCGGTGCCTGGAACGGGAAGTTCGTTCAGGTGGGCAACGGAGGCTTGGCCGGGGCGATCCCCTCGGCCCAGATCAAGCTTCGCGCCGAGACGGGCTATGCCGCCGCCGGCACCGACGACGGCCACGTCGGCAATGGTCGCACCGCGATCTGGGCACTGGGTAACCCTGAGAAGATCCGTGACTTCGGCACCCGGTCGCTGAAGGAAACGGCCGACACCGCCAAGGCCTTGATCGCGGCCCAGAAAGGCGACGGCCCCCAGAAATCCTATTTTGCCGGCTGTTCGGCGGGTGGGCGTGAAGCGCTTATGATGGCCCAGCGGTTCCCGTCCGTATTCGACGGCATCGTCGCCGGGGCCCCGGCCAACTACAACACCCTGCTCACCGGCAGTCGCGCCTACATGCAGCAGATGCTGCATCGACCCGGTGGCTATCTGGCGCTGGCGGATCTGCAATTGCTGCAGGACACGGCGCTCAGGAGCTGTGCGGCGGGGGGTGCCTTCATCCGCGACCAGAAGGCCTGCCGGTTCGATCCGGGTGTGCTGCGATGCAAAGCGGGCGCGATGCCGGGGCAATGCCTGACCCCGCCGCAAGTGGCGTCGGCACGGGCGCTCTATGCGGGTCGACCGGGTCCGGATGGCCGCTCGCTTTTCCCGGGATTCACGCCCGGTGCCGAGGCAATGACCGGTAGCTTTCAGGCCTGGAACACCGGGTCTTCCTTCGAGACCATCAGGCAGTCTGCCGGCCACAGCATTTCATCGCAGTTCCTGAAATACTTCGTCTATGGCGACCCGTCGTTTGATTTCCTGAAGGCCGACTTCGGACCGAAGTATGATCGTGACCGCCGCAAGGCCGCCATCGAACTGGACGCCGTCAACGCCGATCTCAGCCCCTTCAAGGCCCACGGCGGCAAGCTGATCCAGTACCATGGCTGGAACGACCCCGCGATCCCGCCGCTGGGAAGCGTTCGCTATCACGATGAGATGCGTGGCCGGATGGGCGACACGTCCGGCTTCTACCGGCTCTATATGATCCCGGGCATGCTGCATTGCTCGGGCGGCGCGGGGCCCGGGAAGGTTGATATGCTGGACGTCCTGGATCGTTGGGTGACGACACGCGAAGCCCCCGCCAGCCTGATCGCCAGGGCCGATACGGGCGACCAGACCCAGTTGCTGTGTCCCTATCCCGCCGTGGCGCGCGCCGATGGGAAGGGCGGATGGTCCTGTCCCGCACCAGCCCGGAAAGGTTGATCGTGCAGATCAAGCTTGGCCGTCGAGGGGATATCAGCCTAAGCTGACATCATTCCTTCGGGGTCCGATATTGCACACCCGTCGCCTGACCCCGGTCGTGGCGCCCAAGGCCCGGTCTGCCCGTGCAGATGTGGGGTCACAGCCCGGCGCTCGCCCTTCGAGGCTCGCAGCGTCCCTCCAGTCCCGCGCGCGCCGCGCAGCGGGTTCGTGATCGCAGGCGGCCTGTGCCCGTCCTCCGACGTGGGCCCTTTTTCGGAGGACGACAATGACCCTTCCCGCAGCCCTGTTTGTGGTTGGCATGGCCTTCATAACGGCCATGCTCTCAGGCGTTTTCGGCATGGCCGGTGGCCT
>JANORH010000414.1:0-2374 GCA_031415215.1 Alphaproteobacteria bacterium
TATGGGCCGCCAGGTCGACCGCTGGACCAAGCAGTACAAGGCCTCCGAGACCGTCCACATTCCCGAGGTCGAACGGCTGATCGCGTGGCTGCCCCAGAGCCTGCCGGCGCAGGAACGGACGTCGATCGTCCACGGCGACTACCGGCTCGACAACATGATCTTCCATCCGACGGAGTCGCGGGTGACGGCGGTGCTGGACTGGGAGCTTGGCACGCTGGGCGATCCGATGGCGGATTTCACCTATGTGCTGATGGGCTGGGTGAACGGGACGATTGCCACCATCCCGGACCTGAAGGCCCACGGCATTCCGACGATTGACGAGGCGGTGGAGCATTATTGCAGCCTGACCGGGCGGTCGGACATGCGCGATCTGAACTGGTTCTTTGCCTATAACGCCTTCCGACTGGTTGGCATTTTGCAGGGCATCCTGGGCCGGGTCCGCGACGGCACCGCCAGCCACCCCGACGCCGCGAACATGGCGCCGCGTGTGCAAGGTCTGGCCGAGATGAGCTGGGCCTATGCGCAGAAGGCTGGGGCGAGTTAAGCCTTCGCCAGAGTAGCGTCCAGCGCTGCCTCGTCGTCGAATACCGCGCGCACCGGCCAGGCCGCGATCCTGCCTTGCCAAGCCAGGGGAAGCCGCGCCCAGTCCTTTTCGGTGGTGACCAGTCCGGCGTCGAACTGCGCCGCGCGCTCGGCCAGACGGCTCAGGGTGGCCTCGTCATAGGCGTGATGATCCGGGAACGGCCAGAAGTCGGCCAGGTCGCAGCCTGCGGCCTGCCAGGCGCGTTCGACCTTCCAGGGCTTGCCGACGCCTGCAAACCCCACCTGCGGCCCTGACGGCCCGGGCGAGGCGGGGACGAGATGGGCGATCAGCACGGGCAGGGGGCTCATCGACGCCACCAGATCCGGGTCCGGCTCCACCAAGTCGGCGGGCAACAGAATGACGACAGCGTCAGCCCGGGCCAACCCGACCTTCAGGGGCTCGCGCATCGGACCGGACGGGAAAACCCCGCCCCCGCCAAAGGGCCATTCTTCGTGGCGGGTCTCGCCATCCACCACGATGAGCGAGAGCGTCTTCTTTACCGACGGGTTCTGGTGGCCGTCATCCATAACGATGACAACTGCGCCGGCCTCAGCAGCGGCCATCGCGCCGGCGGCCCGGTCGCGGGCGATCCAGACAGCCAGGTCGTGGGCGAGCATCAGCGGCTCGTCGCCGACGTCCGCGCTCGTATGCTGTTGTGGGTCCACCTTGACGGGTCCGGCTTGTGATCCGCCATAGCCGCGCGACAACACCGTGCCGCCCAGTCGCCGGGCGATTTCGCGGACCACCGGCGTCTTGCCGGTGCCGCCCACGGTCAGATTGCCCACGCAGATCACCGGCACGCCCGGATCGACGGGCCGTCCAGCGGCGATGCGGCGCGCGGTCTCGGCGGCCCAGATCCACGAAAGCGGCATCAGCAAAAGTCGCGTCATCGCACCGGTGCCGCGCAGACCTCGGCTGTACCACCAGCGTGGTGTCGAGAGCTTCATGGCGGCAACAGGGGGTCGAGCTGTGCCAGCGCCTGATCCAGCGCCGCGCCTTGCCGGGCCGCAAAGGCCAGGGCGGCCTCACCCATGCGCCGCGCGATCATCGGATTGTCCAGCAGACCCCTGACGTGTCGTGACAGCGCCGGACCATCGCGGGCCTCGATGGCGCAGACCGCGCCGAACATGTCGGCATAGACGTCCTGCGCGTTGAACACATATCGGCCGGTGAGGATGGGTCGACCCAGCCGGGCGGGCTCCATCGGGTTGTGGCCGCCTATCCCCGGCACGAAGCTGCCGCCCATCACCACCACATCCGCCAGCCGCATGAACAGGCCGAGTTCCCCCAGGGTGTCGGCGACGTGGACGGTGGTCAGCGCGTCGC
Source organism: Alphaproteobacteria bacterium (assembly GCA_031415215.1). Classification (GTDB taxonomy): domain Bacteria; phylum Pseudomonadota; class Alphaproteobacteria; order Caulobacterales; family Caulobacteraceae; genus Phenylobacterium. Next base: position 1,910 of record JANORH010000414.1, read on the forward strand.
CCCGGCTGCGCAGGGATGCCCCCAGCATGTCGGCGATCTCCGGCCCGCGATCCGGATGACGGGGGACCAGGATCAGCACGGCCTCCGGCGCCCCCTTGCGGACGGCATTGGCGATCAATGGCTCCTCGCCGGGGTGGGTGCTGGCGGCCAGCACCACCTTGCGGCCGGCCAAGCCCAGACGCAGCCAGTCCAGATCTGAGGGGTCGAACGGCAAAGGTTCGCCGATCAGTTTGAGATTGAGCCGCCCGCTGGTGGTGGCACCGAGCTCACCCAGCCGCCGCGCCGTGCCTTCGTCCTGCGGCAGGATCAGGTCGAACGCTGTCACCAGCGCGCGCGCCGACTTCGGCCAGCGGGCCCAGCGGTTGGCGCTGGCCGCGGTCATCCGGGCCGAGAGTAGCGCCAGCCGCACGCCACGACCCTGTGCTTGCAGGATCAGGTTCGGCCAGAGCTCGCTTTCCACAAACA
>JANORH010000415.1:0-2815 GCA_031415215.1 Alphaproteobacteria bacterium
TGGGCCGTGGCCCGGGTCAGGCTGTTCGAGCTGATTGCCGAACGGCCCGACCCGCCGGAAACTCCGGAAAAACCATGAATGCCGGCAGCAATATTTTTTCCCAAGAGATGATCGTTTTCGGCCACTGACTACGCATGTAAGAGCGGAAACGTATTTTGAAAGACCTGGATGCCATCTACTGCGCCGCGCGGGAACTGCCGTCCGCGGAGCGTCCCGACTTTCTCGCCCAAGCCTGCGCGGGGGACGACGCACTGCAGAAGCGCGTGCAGCAGATGCTGGCCGTGTCTGCCGAAGCGGAGGCGTTCATTACCGACCTGCCGGACGACGAATCGGAAGATCGAACGTCAGACAACGAAATGGAAAAGCCGCTAAGCAGCATTTGCCCGAATTGCGGCGCGCCTGTGCCCGACAACGCCGCGGAGGCGCTCTGCCGCCGATGCATTTTGTTGCGGGTGTCGGAAGACCTGTTGCCTCCCGCCGTGGGTAGGACGTTCGGCCGCTACAAGCTGCTCGAAAAAATCGGCGAGGGAGGTTGCGGGGTGGTTTACGTCGCGGACCAGACCGAGCCCGTCCGTCGCCGCGTCGCACTCAAGGTCATCAAACCGGGCATGGACACCCAACAAGTTGTCGCCCGGTTCGAGGCCGAGCGGCAGGCCCTGGCAATGATGGATCATCCGAACATCGCCAAGGTGCTCGATGCGGGAGCCACCGACACCGGCCGCGCATACTTCGTCATGGAACTGGTGCGGGGCATCCGCATCACTGATCACTGCGACCAGGCCAATCTCACCACCAAGGAACGGCTCGATCTGTTCATCAAGGTTTGCCAGGCCATCCAGCACGCGCACCAGAAGGGGATCATCCACCGCGACATCAAGCCGTCGAACATCCTCGTGACGCTGCACGACGGCGTGCCGGTGCCGAAGGTGATTGATTTCGGCATCGCCAAAGCGACGGAAGGCCGGCTGACGGATGCGACGGTTTACACGCAGTTGAACCAGTTCATGGGCACGCCGGCCTACATGAGTCCGGAACAGGCGGAGATGAGCGGGCTGGACATCGATACGCGCTCGGACATCTACAGCCTGGGCGTGCTGCTCTACGAACTCCTGGCCGGCAGCACGCCGTTCGATGCGAAGGAACTGATGGCCTCCGGCCTCGACGCGATGCGCAAGACGATCCGGGAGAAGGAACCGGTGCGCCCGAGCACGCGGCTGGCGACGCTCCAGGGCGAAGAACTGACGACCACCGCCGAGCGCCGCTCGGCCGACGCGCCCAAGCTGATCCACCTGCTCCAGGGCGATCTGGATTGGATCGTGATGAAGTGCCTGGAGAAGGACCGCACGCGCCGCTACGAAACGGCCAACGGACTGGCCGCCGACATCCAGCGCCATCTGAACAACGAACCGGTCGTCGCGCGCCCGCCGAGCACCGCCTACAGAATTCAGAAAGCGTGGCAGCGGAACAAACTCGCATTCACGGCGGCGACGGCGGTGGCAGTCGCGCTGGTCGCCGGGATCTCAATCAGTGTCTGGCAAGCGACCGTGGCGATCCGGGCGAAGAACCAGGCCATGATCGCCGAGGCGGGGAAAGAACAAGAGGCGCGGATTGCGACACAGGAACGCGATGCGGCCAAAGCCGCCACCTTGCGGGCCGATGAACAGGCGGAATCGAACCGACGCAACCTCTACGCCGCGGATATGCTGGCCGCGCAGATCGCCGTGCAACGAGTGAACTACGGCGCGACCCGGCAATTGCTCGATCGGCACGTGCCGGGAGCAAACCAGCAAGACTTGCGAGGCTTCGAATGGCGCTTGCTCTGGCAGCAGACCAGGGGCGACCAATTGCGGACGCTTCAGGCCCAATCCAATGGGGTCGAATGCGTCGCCTTTAGTCCCGACGGCAAATATCTCCTCTCCGGCTCGCGTGACGGAGACGTCATCGTGTGGGACGTAAGTTCGGGAAGAAAGCTGAGTTCGTGGCTGGCCCACAAATCGGGGCTCCATAGCGTTAGCTTCTCGCCGGACGCCAAACTGGTCGCCACCGGAGGCGGCTCCGGAAGCATCAAATTGTGGGAGTGGCCCGAGATGAAACTGCAGACGACCTTCACCAACCTTGGCGGGTATGCTGAGTTTGATCGGGTCAAGATGCGCTTGTTTACCGGAGGATCCTCCAACGGCGTTGCGATGGTGAATCTCCAATCCTCTACGGGTCCGGAACGTGTGGTCCAATTCAAGACCGCGTCGCAGGCGTTCCCGGCCGCAAGTCCGCAAGGAGACCTCTTCGCGGTGGGAAGCGGTAGTGTCGATGTCCAATTGCTCGATCTGGACGGTCACTTGCTGCGTAGCTTGGATGAATCAAAGGGGGCTTATGCCCTCGCTTTTTCCCCAAAAGCAGACCTTCTGGCCGTCTGCTCCGGGCTCTGGTACGGGGTCTGGGCCAGCCGACCGGGGAACGAAATTCGTGTTCATGACCCGGCCACCGGCAGACGATTGGTCAGCCTGACCAACCATAGCAGCGGGGTTTTGAGCCTCGCTTTCTCGCCCGATGGCCGCTGGCTGGCGTCGGCCAGCGGCGACCATACGGTTCGTCTTTGGGACACAGCCACCTGGCGGGAGGCCAATCGATTCCAGGGGCACGGCAGCGGAGTTCGGACCGTGGCCTTTTCACCCGACGGGACATTGGTGGCCAGCGGCGCCAGGGACGTTCGCCTTTGGAAGACGGACAGGGCTGACTCGGCCAACCGGGTTGACGGTGCATTCGTGCGTTTCGGCGGTAATCCGGCACCGAGATTCTTGAACGGGGAAAGTATGTT